>JAGCFP010000041.1 GCA_017650045.1 Bacteroidaceae bacterium
CCCCACCTCTACTATAGCTATCTTCCAGAATCTTCCAAATGGATCAGTCGTAAAAAACTTGCCATCACTTTAGGAATACGCGCCAGCAAGTACGAATGGCTGATTTTCACCGAATCATTCTGCAAACCCCAGAGCAATCGTTGGCTTGCCCACTTTGCACGAAACTTCACCCCTACTACACAGATAGTGCTAGGATACAGTGCTTTCCCGAAAACCAAAGGATGGAAGCAACGCTGCATCAGTTTTGACAACTACTTCCGAAGTCTCCGTTTTCTCTGCTTTGCTCTCCTTCGCTTCCCTTACATGGGAATAGGTAGAAACTTGGCCTATCGGAAAGAACTTTTCACGGCTGATAAAGGATTTGGCAAACATCTTGATTTGCTGCGTGGCGATGATGACCTTTTCATCAATCAGGTAGCCAATAGGAAAAACACCAGAGTAACCATAGATAACGAAGCATTGGTAGTGATGGAACCCATAAAGTTGAAGAAATTCTGGCGAGAAGAACGACTGGGATATGAATCCACTTCCCGCCATTTCAGAGGCATCCACAGACATCTCCTAGGCTTTGAGACCCTTACTCGTTTCCTATTCTTCCTCTTTGTAATTGCAGGCATCGCATGGGGAATCATTCAGTTACATATCCCATTGATTATCATTGCATCCTTATGTTTGATAATTAGGTTTGTAAGCCTAGCCTTCATCCTCAACAAATCCGCTAAAATCATTGGAGAGAAGAACAGATACTACTTCACACTCCCACTACTTGACGTACTCCAACCACTCCAATCATTGAAATGGAAACTCGTTTACCTTTTCAGCGACAAGAGCGAATATAAACGACGTTGATGTCACTCATAACGCATGGAAGTTGCAGGCTTGATTTTTGCAATTACATAAGAAGGCCCCACCAACATCAACACAGAAATCAGTAAGGTTCCAACATTGAGCAGTAAGAAATGCCAGAAACTCAGTGATACAGGCACCGTGTCCATATAGTAAGTTTCAGGATCAGGCAAAGGAATCACGCCAAACCATTTCTGGATGAAATAGAATGCCAATCCTATGAGGTTTCCCCAAAGCATTCCCTTCCCGATGATAAAGACAGAAAGCCAAAGGAAAAGTTTCCGAATCTTCGTATTGTCGGCTCCAAAAGATTTCAGGGTACCTATGAGCGATGTGCGTTCTATAATCAAGATAAGCAAGCCAGAGATCATGGTAAAGCCCGCAATACCAATCATCAATGCCAGAATCACCCAAATGTTCACATTCAGCACATCAAGCCATGCAAAGACCGCTGGATTCAGTTGCTCCACATTCACCGCACAATACTCATGTCCATACTCATCGGTCTTGTCATACACCTGAGAACCAATGTCATACGTAGTCTGTTCCAACTGTCCATAATCATATAATTGCAACTCCACGCCACTCACTTGATCCTCTTCCCACTGATTCAATCGGTTCACCATACATATATCCGTAAAGAGAAAAAGATTGTCAAACTCCGAGAGATACGTTTGGTAGATACCCACAATCTGTAGCCTTCGCGCACGCACATTCTCACGCACATAATACGTATCAATCTTATCCCCCAGTTTCAAATTCATCTTATCAGCCAACGATTTAGAGATCACCACTCTATTGGTTGTTGTGGAATCGCTAAACTGCGGAAACTCCCCTTCAAGCATACACTGTTGGAAGAAAGACCTGTCATACTCAGGTCCCACCCCTTTGAGAACCATCCCTTGGAAAGCAAGGTCGGTCTTTATCATACCAGGCTTATAAGAATAACGCTGATAATGCTTTACAGATTTATAATCAGAAAGTTGTGCAGATAGCTCATCCGTCAATTGAATGGGTTGCGTATCATAATTACCTACTGAAGTTGGTTCAGTGAGTTGGAGATGAGCACCAAACCCCACAATTTTGTCACGCACCTGCTGCTTGAAACCCACAATTACCGATACCGACACCAGCATCACAATCAGCCCCACCGCCATACCAAGTATAGAAATCAGAACCGCAGGACGCGATACCTGTTTCTTCGCATCCCCGCCGTTATATATTTTCCTTGCTAAATATAGAGGTAAATTCATACACCAACATCAGTATTACAAGGCACAAAAATACAAATATTATTTTTTTTATCAATCTTTTTTTTCTAACTAGCAAAAATAAACTTTCTAGTTAGGAAAATATTATTCCCTCACGAGGGAGTTAAAATTTCCTCGGGAGTTTTTTTAAGAATAACACCTACATCACAAAAGAGAAATCTAAAAAATAGGACAATTTGACGTATCTGACAAGAGCCCTTAAAAATGTACAGGTGTACAGTGTACAGTTAGTTTTTCTCTTAATAACCATTTCGGAAAAACAGAAAATCAAAAAAACAAGGTTGCTCTATACGATGTTGTGTATTTATTTGTATCTTTACGGCACTAAAAACGAGATACTATGACGAACGATTGCCCTTCGGTATTTCTTATATATACAGGTGGCACTATCGGAATGATAGAGAATCCTGAGACTGGAGCGTTGGAGAGTTTTGACTTTGCACATCTGTTGAAACAGGTGCCAGAACTGAAACGCTTCAACTATCGCATTGATTCCTACCAGTTCGATCCTCCTATCGACTCGTCGGACATGGAGCCTAACTACTACGCGAAAATTGTAGAGATCATCACACAGAATTATGACAACTACGATGGCTTTGTGATACTTCATGGCACGGATACGATGGCATACACGGCTTCAGCACTGAGTTTCATGTTGGAGAATCTTTCTAAGCCCGTGATTCTGACGGGTTCGCAACTGCCCATCGGTGTGCTGAGAACCGACGGAAAGGAAAATCTCATTACAAGCATCGAGATAGCTACAGCGAAGCATCCAGATGGTACGGCCATTGTTCCAGAGGTGTGTATCTTCTTTGAGAACGAGCTGATGCGCGGAAACCGTACAACAAAGATCAATGCGGAGAACTTCAATGCTTTCCGCTCGTACAACTTCCCTTCATTGGCAACGGCAGGAATCCATATTCGCTACAACGAACAATTGATACGTCGTCCAGACCTTTCTCAACCGATGAAACCACACTATCTGTATGATACCAACATCGTAGTACTGACGCTCTTTCCAGGCATCAGTCGCAACATCGTGGAGTCTGCCCTGAAGTTCAAGGGACTGAAGGCGGTTGTGCTGAAAACCTACGGATCGGGCAATGCACCACAGAAGCCTTGGCTTATCCATGCACTGCGTGAGGCAACCGATCGTGGTATCATCATCGTGAACATCACCCAATGTCCTAGTGGTGTAGTGGAAATGAAACGCTATGAAACAGGACTCCAGTTATTGCAAGCAGGTGTGATCAGTGGATACGACAGTACACCTGAGAGTGCCATCGCCAAACTGATGTTCTTGTTGGGGCACGGGTTGAACAACGAGGAAGTCCGCCGTTTCATGGATTCCAATCTTGCTGGAGAGATTACGAAGGAAATTGAAAATTGAAGACTATGAATAATAATCGAAAAATGAGCAATGTGCGCTGGGTGATTTGCGCCATGCTTTTCTTGGCTACTACCGTGAACTATATGGATCGCCAAGTGCTGTCACTTACTTGGAAAGATTTCATTGCCCCAGAGTTTCATTGGAGCGACAGTGATTACGGAAGTGTAGCTGCCATCTTTTCCATCGTCTATGCCATAGCCAATCTGTTTTCTGGTCGCATCATCGACTGGTTAGGAACCAAGCGAGGCTACCTGTGGGCCATTGGCATCTGGTCGGGTGGAGCCTGCCTTCATGCACTCTGTGGATGGGCTACAGAGCATGTGGTAGGTGTAGGTAATACCGCTGCTTTGGTGGGTGCCACGGGTGAAGTGGCGTCCATGATCTCTATGGTCAGCGTCTATTTCTTTATCGCAGCCCGTATAGTCTTGGCTTGTGGTGAAGCAGGCAACTTCCCTGCAGCCGTAAAGGTAACTGCCGAGTACTTCCCTCAGAAAGACAGGGCTTTCGCTACTGCAATCTTTAATGCAGGAAGCACGGTGGGAGCCTTAGTAGCTCCGCTTACCATTCCTTCACTCGCCAGCTACTTCCGTAACATTGGTGTGGGCAACGGTTGGGAGATGGCATTCCTCATCATCGGTGGATTGGGCTTTGTATGGATGGCCTTCTGGGTGTTCATCTATGACGATGTGAACCATCATCCACGCGTGAATGAAGCTGAGCGTGCCTATATTCAGCAAGACCAAGGAAAAGAGGTGCAGAAACCTGCTGATAGCGACCAGCCTAAGCTTGGGGTACTCGACTGCCTAAAGCTGCGCCAGACGTGGGCCATCCTACTCGGTAAGTTCTTTACCGATGGTGTATGGTGGTTCTTCCTCTTCTGGACACCCGCTTACCTCTCGGATGTCTATGGACTTACCAGTGACACTCCTACAGCACAGATGCTTATCTTTGTGCTCTATGCCATCACCATGCTGGCACTTTATGGTGGTAAGCTACCAACCATCATCATCAACCGCACAGGACTGAATGCCTATACTGCCCGTATGAGGGCCATGTTGGTCTTTGCACTTTTCCCATTGCTTGGACTGTTTGCACAGCCACTGGGCAATTATAGCTACTGGTTGCCCATCATCCTTATAGGTATCGTAGGAGCAGCACATCAGTCGTGGTCGGCCAATCTCTATAGTGTAGGCAGCGACCTCTTCCCACATCGTGCCGTAGCTACCATCACAGGACTCAACAGTGCTGCTGGAGGTCTTAGCTCTTTCCTTATCAACTATGGCTCTGGAAAGCTCTTCGACTATGCCGATGCCACACAGATGACGTTCCTGGGGTTCACAGGTAAGCCTGCAGGTTACTTCATCATCTTCTGCTACTGTTCCGTTGCTTATTTGGTAGGATGGATCATCATGAAGACCCTGGTACCTAAGTATAAGCCTGTGGCTTGAAGCGTTTTTGACATTTTCAACTTTGAAAAGGATATGAAGAAACATCTCACCATATGGTCATTGGTAGTATTCTGCCTGCTGGCCGCCTCTTGTAGGAAAGAAGTCGTGAAGGAAATCGCCTATGTGGAACATCCTGTGGATTTCGTCAGCACGCTGGTAGGCACAGCCAGTACCTATCAGGTATCTACAGGAAACACCTATCCCGCCACAGGCATGCCTTGGGGCATGAACTTCTGGACACCGCAGACAGGACGTAATGGTGACGGCTGGCAATATACCTACAATGCTACCCATATCCGTGGATTAAAACAGACCCATCAGCCTAGTCCCTGGATCAATGACTATGGCGAGTTCTCCCTGATGCCTGTCACTACAGAGGCCGTGATGGATGAGAATGAACGTGCCAGTTGGTTCTCCCATAAGGCTGAGATTGCTACCCCCTATTATTACAGTGTCTATCTGGCCGACCATGATGTCACTGCAGAGCTTACTCCCACAGAGCATGCTGCCGCCTTCCGCCTCACCTACCCTGAGCGTGAGATGTCTTACCTTGTCATCGATGCCTACGATGGCGGTTCCTATGTGAAACTCATCCCTGAGGAAAACAAGATTGTGGGGTATACCACGAAGAACCATGGGGGTGTGACACCCGACTTTAAGAACTGGTTCGTCATCACGAGCGACACTCCATTTACCTACTGGCTCACCGCTGAAGATGGTCAGGAGAGCGAGGCCCTCGAAGCGCACAGCAACCATGCTCAGGCACTGATAGGCTTCCCCACATCAAAAGGTCAGCAAGTGCTGCTGCAGGTGGCCTCTTCATTCATCAGTTTGGAGCAAGCCGAGCAGAACCTGCAAGAGGTTATCAGCCACACCTTCGATGAACTGAAGCAAGAAGGTCGTGATCGCTGGAATGAGGTCTTGGGCCGCATCCGCATCGGAGCCGACAGTGCCGACAGAGACTTACGCACCTTCTACTCCTGCCTTTATCGTGCGCTGCTCTTTCCACGCGACCTCTCTGAGATTGACGCCAATGGTCGTCGAATCCATTACAGCCCCTACAACGGACAGATTTGTGAGGGATACCTCTTTA
>JAGCFP010000042.1 GCA_017650045.1 Bacteroidaceae bacterium
ATCGTTATGATGGTATCAGTGAGCACATTTGCTCAGCGTGAACCAGGTACAGTAACTATTCAGCCACGCATTGGTTTCAGTGCAGCCGATTTCAACAACACCGAAGACACCAGTGCACGTGTAGGCATGGTAGCCGGTGCTGAAGTTGAGTACTATGTAAGTAATATGTTTGGCGTAGCAGCAGGTCTGCTGTATTCACAGCAGGGCGCAGAAGTAGATTTTGCCAGAAATAAGCTTAAATTCAAAATCGACTACATCAATGTGCCTATCATTGCCAATATCTACATTTGGAAGGGGCTGGCACTGAAGGCTGGTCTGCAACCAGGATTCAAGATTAATTCTAAGATAAGCGGATCAGCAGGTGATTACCACGCAGAAGCCAATATGGATAATGTGAAGAGCTTCGACATCTCCCTCCCTGCTGGTATCTCTTACGATTTTGGTCGCCTCGTGCTGGATGCTCGTTACAACTTTGGTCTGCTCGAGGTCTTCGACGATGATTATCTCGACAGCAAGAACCTGACTTTCCAAATTGCACTTGGCTATAAGTTCAGCCTCTAATCTTTCACATGCTGATATAGTAAAAGGTATCCTTGCGGGGATACCTTTTATTTTTTATGTCTCTTTAGCATTTACACCAGTGTGAAAATCTTATCCATGAGGTGCCACTTGTCGGTTGAGGGGGCATTGGGATCACAGCCTTGCATCTGTGCTACGTATGCCTCCCACTCTGCTTGTCGGGGTAGCTTGGAAAGTCGCTCATTATCCTTCTCAAAATCAAAATCGTCCACCGTATCCATGATCATGAACAGACGGGTACCGTAGCGGTAAATCTGCATGTCGAGGATGCCCACAGAGAGGATGCCTTCACGGATCTCTGGCCAGATGTTGGCATGAGCCTCCTCATAGCGAGCGATCATCTCTGGATCGTTACGAAGTTCAAGTGTTCTGCAATATCTTTTCATTCTTACTAACGGTTAAAGCATAAATCAATACGACCATAAAGCAAATAAACGGCACGACAAACGAGAACTCCATGTGACCGCCGTCAATGATGAGCGCCTGCAGCGGAGGAAGCAATGAACCACCAAGAATCGCCATGATAAGTCCGGCAGAACCAATTTCAGTATCATCTCCCACATCGCCAAGAGCCAAGCCATAGATGGTGGGGAACATAAGCGACATGAAGGCGCTGACACCCACCAGACTATAGAGTCCCACATGTCCACCTACCAGCATGACCACCAGCAACAGTAAGGCACCGATGGCAGCAAAGACCGACAGGATCTTAGCAGGACTGACGTACTTCATGAGCCACGTACACACAAACCTGGAGGCACAGAACAGTACCATAGCGATGATATTGAGTCGCTGAGAAGCAATCTCGGCCGCTTGCTCTGCCATACCATCGGCCATGAACACCTGCGTGCCATATTGGATGATAAACGTCCAACACGTGATCTGTGCACCTATATAAAAGAACTGCGCCAGCACACCATAGCGGTAAGTCGCATTACGCCATAGTCGGCCTAAAGTAGCACGAAGTCGCAAATCATACACCTCTCCCTTCACGGCCTTTGGCATCTTAGTAAAAAACATCAGTACCAAGAGTACCAATATCACGATACCGATGCCCACGTATGGCTTCACCACTACAGACAGATCAGCAGCCTTAAGAGCTTCAAACTCTGCATCGGGAAGTAGAGCACGCTCAGCAGTGCCCAAGGGATTCATGCGCGACTGCACGAAAGTCATCGCTACCCACATACCTGCCAACGAACCAATGGGATTAAACGACTGTGCCAAATTAAGTCTGCGGGTAGCAGTGGCCTTATCCCCAAGGCTCAAGATAAACGGATTCGCACTGGTCTCCAGGAAGGAAAGTCCGCACGTAAGGATGAAATAAGCGACGAGAAAAGGATAATAATTGCCCGTTCCAGCCGCAGGAATAAACATCAGTGCACCAATGGCATAGAGAGCCAGTCCGATAAGCAGACCCGACTTGTAGCTGTAGCGACGGATGAACATCGCAGCAGGAAAAGCCATGGCGAAATAACCACCATAAAACGCTACCTGCACCAATGCCCCATCGGTAACACTCATGCGGAAGATGCGTGAGAACGACTTCACCATGGGATTGGTCACATCGTTGGCAAAGCCCCACAAAGCAAAACAGCAAGTGACCAGTATGAACGGCCACAGATAGGCATATCTTTTTTTCTCTGTCATTTCCTTCTAATTTTCAGTTCGATGGCCCCTGCAGGGAAAGCAGATCTGTCGCTACAAACCAGTGCCAGATAGCCTCCTCCTCCAGCGCCTGGCATCTTCCATGCCAACACGCCGTCCATGACACTGTAGCGGTCGATATAAGCCTGCACACAGCCTTGAATCATAGCAGGGAACATAGCTACCTGTGCCTCAAACGAAGCCTTGTAAGCCGCAGCAAAGCGCTCTACGTCCATCGCCATGATAGCTTCCCAACAATCATCCGCTGCTGCGGCAAGGGTCTTCACTTTCGCCTCTGTGATGTCCTTCCCCTCCAGCACCGAACAACCATCCCTGCGAGGTTCCATCGGAATCATGCAGAGGTGATCCTCCAGCCAATCAAGGATACGGTCGTCGTGGCAACTTTCTATCTTCTCTGGCCAGAAACGCTTGTCGTACCAATGACGTACCAGTCCTGGCATACAGATACCGATGCTGTCCTGTGCCCCACTGATGATGCCATCGCTGCGCTCCGGATCGTTCTCGAAGCAGAAGACCAATTTTGCCAGCATCTCAGGATCCATTTCGGGCAACTTCATCGGCCAGATGCGACGAATCATATTACGTGTGGAAGTCGAGAGTCCGCAACGCTCACGCACCTCAAACGTAGGCTCCAGAGAGATAGTAAGCGCCCATCCCGGTGCATACTGATTTACATAAGGTTGGTCTATCCACGTACCCGCCAAATCCAGACGAGTTGGGATACCGCAAAGGGCATTCTTGATATCCGTCGAAGAACGTGCCTCCAGTCCCTCCTGTGGGATTCTTTTCAGCACCACATACTCTATCCCCCTCTCACGGCAAAACGCCTCCTTCTCAGCCGTAGAGCCATCCTCGTTCACCACGAAGATATCAGGCTTCAGCCTATCCACCGTAGGGATAAAGTCCATCATTCCGCTGCCTTGGTTGATAAACGCATCCTGCACATAACGGATGCTCTTCACCATAAAGAGGCGCTCGTTCTCACTATATAAGGTCTTATGCTTCTTAAGGTCGAATATGGTCTTATCACTGCCGATGCCCACATACAGACTTCCGTAAGCCGAAGCCTGACGGAAGAACTCCACATGTCCGCTGTGCAGCAAATCGTAGCAACCAGATACAAAAACTGTTTTCATGTCAACTCCTTCATGTCATTGCCTGCAAAGGTAATAATAAATCAAGAAGAACACACCAAAACACCGCTTTTTTATTTGGAGAGTCCTTTTATTTGGAGAGTCCTTTCCTGGTGAGCCACAGTCCTATGAACGTGAAAGCGCCATTGAGCATCAGGAGCTCGTAGCCGAACTTATAGCCCGTCAGATGGAAGGTAAGTGTGTCTATCAGGTAGCAGAGGATAGGCGATGCCACAGCGATATATGGCACAACCTTGTCGGATGGCATGTGCTTCGTGAAGAGACCGAAAGCAAAGAGGCCCAACAATGGACCATAAGTATAGGAACAAAGGGTGTAGATGGTATCGATGATGCTGCTGGAGCCAAGTTCCCTGAACAGCAAGATGAACAATACAAAAAGCACACAGAGCACCAGATGCGCACGTTTACGAAGTTGCTCATCGCCCTCACGCTCACGGATGTCCACACAATAGCTGGTAGTGAGGGCTGTGAGGGCTGAATCCGCACTGCTAAAGCAGGCCGCCACGATGCCGATGGTAAACAGGATTACCACCGGCGTTCCAAGCCTTCCGCTTGCCGCAAACATTGGCAGTATCTCATCCCCTACTGCAGGAAGCTGTAAACCTTGCTGCTCTCCAAGCATCAGCAACAATACGCCGAGGCTCAGGAACAGCAGATTGGCTGGTACGAAGAAGAAGCCATAGGTACACATGTCTTTCTGCGCCTCACGGAGCGTTTTGCACGTGAGGTTCTTCTGCATCATGTCTTGATCGAGGCCCGTCATTACGATTACCACAAAGATACCACTGAAAAACTGCTTCCAGAAGTTCTGGCGTGATACCCAGTCGTCGAACACGAAGATACGACTGTGCGGACTATCGGCGATGGCTGCTACCGTCTCAGAGAAGTTCAATCCCAAAGCCCCTGCCACATTAATGATGATGAGAATAAGGACAGTGAACAGGCATGTGGTTTGAAACGTATCTGTCCACACCAGTGTCTTCACACCTCCCCTGCGTGAATAAAGCCAAATAAGTGCCACCAAACCAAATACCGTCACAGGAAAAGGAACCCCAATGGTATCGAAGACGAAGCGCTGGAGGATGATGCACACCACATAGAAACGCGTAGCGCCACCGATAAGCTTACTGAGTAAGAAAAAACTGGCACCCGTCTTATAAGACCGATTGCCAAGTCGCTTTCCTAAATACGTATAAATAGAAGTAAGGTTCAGTCGATAATATACAGGAAGCAACACAAATGCCACAGCGAAATAGCCAAAGATGAAACCGATGCACATCTGCAGGTAGGTCATGTCCATGCTCCGTGGCATGCCTGGTACAGAAACAAAGGAGACGCCAGAGATGCTGGCGCCTACCATGCCGAAAGCCACCATGTACCATGGCGAACGACGATTGGCACGATAAAAAGTCTCATTGTTGGCCTTATGCGCCGTTAAACGGCTGAAACAAAGCAACACGAGGAAATAAACCAGTACGGTGGCAACTATAATCATTTTGATCCATTAAAAATTGAAAATTGAAAAATGAGAATTATGACATTGTCCTTTCCATCCGGATGGCAATTTTCAATTCTCAATCCTCAATTCTCAATCATAATAAAAGTCAGTATTCAATGCTTCCAGATCCAGTCTTGTTCTTTTTCACTTCTTGGGCTTTCAAACCACGGGCTTCGATATCGCCAGAGCCCACCACATTGTAGGTGGCCTTTTCGGTAGTACCAGCCAACTGGATGTCACCAGAGCCTGTTACACTGGCAACCACATTCTCACTGTTGATGCCTTTCACCTCCAAGTCGCCAGAACCCGTCACATTCGTATGCAGGACAAAACAACCCACCTGATTAATGCTGATATCTCCCGATCCAGTGACAGAGAGCGTCACATCACCAGTACTCCGAACATTCCTCCCACTTACATCACCCGAACCAGAAAGCGTAATGGTTAAGTCGCCCGTCTTAATCTCACCAAACTCCAGGTCGCCAGAGCCCGACAAAGCAAACTTACTGATATCCGATGAATAAACCTCTACCTTCATAGGCTTCTTGTTCAAGCGGAAACTCGTATTTGGTTTGTAATGGAGCTTCACCGTCTTACCCGACTGTTCCACTACCACCAGCTCAACGATATTATCAGGTCCTGAGATGACTATACGCGGATTGGTGGTCCCTTCTTCCTGAATATAGATGGCATCGATAGAGCCCGTCTTACTCAAAGCATCAAATGCGGAAAGAGGTACGGTCTTAGTCACTATATTATTACTGGCATCTATCGTTGTGATACCTGTAAATAAACCTGTAAACCGGTCCCATAAACTCTGTGCATTCACGCTGGTTACTAACAACAGTAGCAAGCCAACTAAAACCCATTTCTTCTTATTCATAATTACGCTATTATTATGTCTTTTTACACTCATTAGACGCACCGCAGAGTGTTAAGGTTGCACAAAGATGCTAAAAAATTTGTTTCCACAAGCTAAATATTGTAAGTTTGCATCAAATTATCAAACATTTTAAATATTACAACAATGAAAAAATTCTTTGTAACTATGTTGTTGGTGCTTCTTACAGCACCTACATTTGCCCAGTTCGGCAGTGGTGGATTCAAGTTGAGCGAGGAAAACTTATACTACGGTATCCGCTTTGGTATGACAAGCGCTAGCTTCTCTGGCGACGTTGATTCTGATTCCAAGATCGGTATGACACTGGCAGGTGTTGTGGGCTTCCGTGTATCTTATACAGCTCCTTTGTTCTTGGAGAGTGGCTTGTATTATACAGAGCGTGGTGGTAAGGCTAATTTTGAAGGTCTGAAATCTACTGCAAGCTACAACACATTGGAAGTACCTTTGCTGATTAAGTACGGTATCGAGACTCAGAGCGACTTCGTTCTTCTGCCTTTCATTGGTCCTTACATTGGTATGGCCATTAAGAAGGAAGACGATATGAAACGTGCCAATATGGGCTTCAAGGTTGGTTGTGGTATTGAGTATCAGCAACTCTATCTGGAGGCAGGCCGTCAGTTCGGTGTGACCAACATCTACTCGGGTGACGTTGATGACATTTCTGTTCACAGCAATGCCTGGTTCCTGAACTTCGGTATCAACTTCTGATTTTAAATCTGATAATGCATGATAATGCCACATCGGGGCACAGAAAGCCTTGGTGTGGCATTTTAAAACCCTACTAATATGTATTACGTTCAAAAAGATATCGAGATATC
>JAGCFP010000043.1 GCA_017650045.1 Bacteroidaceae bacterium
AGAAACTTCCTTCACATTTTCGGAGAGATTAATTACTGGCAATCCTTCTTCGACTTCTTCCACCACCTCTGTTTCAGGATTGGCTTTGGCAGCGTTGCATCCCATGAGGCTTATCAGCATCAGGAGAGAATAAAATAAGTGCTTCTTCATAACGCAAACAATTAAAAGTTTGCGACAAATATAGTTGTGGATGAAAGAATTTGGTACGTTTTCAGTTAAGTCCACAGTTCAGTGGGCTAAAGTGAAGCGATGAAGTCGTCCCAATCGGAGGGGGCGCCCTTGGTGCCAAAGGCCTTGGTGTAGAGCGAACGACGGACACCTGAGATATGTGCCTTGCTATAATCTGTCAGTGAGGCGATGTCGTTAGGAGACACACCCATGCGACGGAGCAGGCTAATCTCTATCTCTAAGTCGCTCAGTTCGCAAAGCTCCATCAGCCGTTTCATGAAGTCGGGATAGAGTGCCTCGAAGGTATCACGCAGCTGTTCATAGTCCCTATGCGTGAGCAGGCGCTTGCGATTTATCAGGTAGATGACGCGACGATAGATCTCTGAGTCTTTCAGCTCCCCATCAGCATCCTCACGCGCCTTGATCTGTTTCATCTCATTGGCCACCTGCTGATTGAGTGCCTGCTGCATCTCTTCTACATGCTGGCGCAAGGTGCTGTTCTCACTGCCCGACTGCTGAAGCAGGTTCTCCAAATCGTTGATGCGCTCCATCTTTTCAGTCACAGAGCGCTCTGCTGCTCGCTTCTGCTCCTGCTGGTCGTTCTCCAGCTCTTGCAACTTGGCACGCATGGCATCACGCTTACGCAGATAGTACATGTAAGCGATGAGCGCCAAGAATGCAAGGACAGCAATGATGCCCACCAAGAGGGCAATGGTCTGACTCTTACGTTCCCCTTTCTGAGCCAAATCGGCATTCTCTTTCAAAGCTTGCTGATAGTTGTAGAGCGAGTTCATCTCTGCCATTGCTGTAGCGGCATCTGCATCAAAGTCGCGTGTCTTGTAGTCGGCATATTGCAACATGTAGCGTCCGTACTCATCATAGTCCTTGCGCCAATGGGCGATGTTTGCCATGATCCTGCAGACTTCTGCTTTCTCCTCGAAGTTGCCATAAAGCAACACCTCTGATGCATAGCGTGGTACCCTCTCGTATTTATACGTGTGCCAGAAAATCTGTGCCGCTATCAGATTGGCCTTGCCACGATTCTCATTGGTCAGACGTGTCAACACGGGTTGCAGGGTCTCCCACGCCTTGTCATAGTCGCGCCTGTCTGTCTGCAAGTCGGCTATCTCAAGGGCTGCCACATGGCGCAGCTGTATGTCGCCCTGTGTCCTGGCCATGCGCTCAGCACGATTGTAATAGTAATAGGCGCTGTCGAACGTACGACGCTGGCGATGTATGAGTCCGATGTCGCGCAAGGTATAAACCATGCCAGAGACATTGTGCAGCAAGCTGTCGCACTGGAAGGCCTGACGGTAGGTGAACAGGGCATTGTCATAGAGTTCCTGCTTGGTGAGTAAGGCAGCCATCTCACGATAGATGGCACTCAAGGTAGCCTGATCGCCAGCTTCTAGGGCAAAGTCCAAGGATTTCTGAAAGTTCTCCAATGCGAGGGAATAGACTCTGAGGTCGCGATAGGTGCAGCCCATGTAGTAATAGGCCTCTGGCAGCAGCGACGGGTCTCCTTGCTGCTCGTAGTAGTCGACCACAGAGCGCATCATGGCGCTGGAAGAGTGGCGTATCTTCTGCTTTTCCTGCACCTTCACGGTGAGCAGTTTGTAGTACATCTGCACGGGCTCAGAGGCATGTGCCATCTCTGCGTTGATGCTGTCTATCAGCAGCATGGCGTGGTCGGCATCCACCTCTGCCAGCTGGTCTATCTTCTCTAATGCAGGTGGATAGACCATCTTCTGGTGAACATCATGCAGGCTCACTTCCTGTCTGCAAGAGAACAGGAAGAGCACCAGGAGCAGGGATGATATCTGAATGACTTTCTTCAAAACCTAAGCGTTTAATATTATTCTTTGCAAAGGTGGAATCGCATCTCAAGTTCGTGCATACGAGCCATAAGTCCAGCAAACGAGAGTGCAGTGCCATCGTATATCATGTGGTCTCGCATATACTTATAGTCCTCCTCCCATAGAGTCAAGACTTTATCTGGAGGAGTGAGTCTTATTTCTTTTCGTAAGTCCTTTGTGTAGTCGATGCCATATATGGAGGAAAAGTGGGCGCGATGGCGATTGATGCTGTTCCATAAAGCATCATCCTTGATTGCTCGCAGAGCAAAGTCTTTGTCCATCATCTGCTCAATGTCATACAGGTGTCTTGATTTTCGTTCAGCTCTTTGGCATCTGTCAGTCACGAACAGTTCATGCAGTAGGAAAACTTTTTCGAGGAAAGTCTTCTCAGGAAGGGCTGTTCGAATATCAGAATCAGCAATGTCTGTATCTATATTATCAAACTCCCTTGCTATCATGCTCTTCACTTTCGCCTTTCCCGTAGGTTCAATAAGAGACCTTGAACTGATTTCAAGCAAGACAATGGGCTTGACGTATGCAGAATTCATGTCAGATAGTTCGTCATTGAACAATGACTTGTAAGTGACATACAATTGACGTGGTTCCGGATAAGTATCATTGCCTATGCCATTAGGCTGTGCTTCCACAGAACACCAGCTGTCCAGTCCTGCTTTAGCGATGGTCATTCTTAATGCTTCACAAAATTCATCCTTTACAAATAGAGAGGATTGCTTCCTTAATTTCTTAATCTGCTTAACTGTTGGCTCATCGCCTTCGTAGATACCAAAGTTGCTATCGTAGGCAAGATCGATATCTTCTGACATACGGCCTATTAAGTTCCATGTCTTAGAAAGGCTAGAGCCTCCCTTGAAGATAATCTTATCGGCAAACGGCATCTGAAACACCAGTTGCAACACAACTGTCACCCACAGGTCTTTTTCGACTACAACAATAGGAAGTCCTGTACGCAGTGCTGTCTGTGTGATGAAAAGTTTCTTTCCCTCATCATCTATTTCAAAAAATTTGTTGCTCATACTGTTTCAAAATATAATCCTTAATCCAAGCAGGCATTAGTCCCAAGTCATCCTTAAGCTGTTCTAACGGAGTATTCTGCAGGAGTTCCTTTACCCTAGCCTCCTGTTCCTCTGTGATATTATCCTTTCCTATGTCCTTCAGTGCAAATACAAGCATCTGCAACAGTCTGTTCTTATAGGCCAGATTCTTTTGCGTTGTGTGGACAAACTTGATAGTGTAACCATTGCTCATCTTAATAGTTTTAGATGTACCGTCTGTCATATAGACAAGATTCATAGGTACTTGAGTAGAGAAGCCAAGCTTATTCAGAGCGTATGCACCCGTTGGAACGATAGTGATTTTATCCCTCTCTGCAACCCTTTCTGCCACCTCTTCATAGGATGGATATATCACACCTAAGCCGTACTTATCGTCCTTCTTAGGATAATAATAGATTCCTTGAGCAAGCCTGAGAATATTACCAGCTTTAGTCTCTCTCTCTAATACTTTCAGAACGTGAGACGACTTAGTTCCCACTTTAGCAAGGTCTGAAGGGAAGAAGACTTTGCCAGGCGTCATTTCCGAGATTTCTGTCGAGACTTTGTTCATCATCATCATGTCCTTAAATGTTAAAACTGTCGCAAAAATATAACAAATTTATGACACCTACAAACATATCAACAATTATTTATATTGATAAAAGCTAAGAAATCGTTGACAGAGCAGATTGTTTCAAAAAAAGTATGCATTATCGTTTTTCTTTCATAAACATTAGCACGGGATTGTCTTCTTCATCAATGCTTGCAGCTAGATCCAAGAGGGGACCTTGCAGCTTGCCCTCTTCATAGGCTTCAGCTATCTTATCGGCATTGATGGTGGCATAATAGCTTTTAGAATTTCCCATAGTTTCATTAAGACCCACTGACTTGGGTTCTTTGAAATCATCATTATAGACAGACATGTTGTACAATTGCCTCTCAGCCTTATCATACACAAGACCCTTGGAAGGAATCTTCATTTCTGGCATCAACAGCTCATTACGGAAAATAGTCATAAACTGATATCTCTGTGTAGATACTCCCATCTCAAGCACAAGTTTTGGATTATCTGTAGGCTTCATGGCTAAGAATGGAATAAGCTCATGCTGCCTTGTGTAGCGGTAGATAGTATCTGTGGAAGCTTCGCTGATAAGAAAATCGTCTTGATAGGGCACAAATGCTTCAATAGTGTAGGCTGCTGTGACTTCACCACTTCTCACATAGGTGCTCTGGATGGTCTCGTAGGGCAATGGCACCTCGTCAGTGACACTGCCATCGACCTTGGAGATAATCAGGTAGTAGTTCTTATCACGAGGTTGGTCATGCTTGTACATCTGGGTGGCATCATAAACGATAAGATGGTCGCTGTCGTAGCTGACAGCAGACATGTAGTAGCCTTCTTCCCTGTGGGCAAAGCTACGCTTGAAGTTCCCTTGTAGGTCATAGACCACCATCTTGGCCGTACCAGCATCATTGACGAAGACTTCTTGGTTTTCCTCATCGAGAATGACACCTGTCACATAAGCATATTCTTCAGGGCCTTGTCCACGATGATTGAACTTGTGGAGGGCCTTGCCACTATGACGGTCAAAGAAGTAGAGCGTACCTTCATTCCCACGACTACGCATCACGATGTAGCTTTCGCCTATGGCTGCCACATTGTTTGGCACCACAAAATCATCGTTGGTCTCCAAAGGCACATACTCCACATCCATGAAGTCTTGTACCACAATCTCTTTTTCAGGCACACTTGCTGCTACATCAACCGTTATCAGTTCTTGATCTGTCCCCTTCTGCTGGCAACTTGCCAGCAGAAGAAGAAGAGTTAATAATATCGTAATGTTCATATATTCCAAAAGATTACTTCAATTTCCCTACTATCACATAATTATTGTCATCTGAACCTATGGTTTTCAGGAATGATTCCAAAAACGCTCTGTCACTCTCACTGGCTTTGCCACTATTCAGTCTATTGGCAACTAATTCATCCATTCTATCTGGAGTGATGTTCACCCAATAGTAATTTCCAGCAATCCAAGTACGTTCGCCAGTTATATCTATCATTCCGTGTTTGTCCAAACATAATTGCACAGCACTTCCGCGCATGGTTTTCTTATCTACCAGCAGACGCGCCACAGGATGATTGCCCCATCCGTCACCACCTTCAAACATGCCATTGGGTTCCATGATCATGGTATAGAAGAAAGAAGGCGTCTCATTGTGAAAATGCTGTGGTGTCATGGTAGGGTCTAGGTATTTCATCACTACAGACGCCACCAAGCGATTGGTTTCCGGATAGTAGTGATAGATGCTGTCTTGTACGGGTACCTCCATATTTGGCATGGCTATAGACATGCAGTCGGCATCTACAACGGTCATGACGGGCTGAGCCTCATACCAGAAACGCCCCTCGTAAACATCTTCCACCCAACTCATGCGGAAAAAGTAGGAAGCAGGAAAATAGCTCAACTCTTTGCCGTCTTTGTCTGTCTGCCACACAAACTTCTTTGTTCCTCCAGCCTCGAATGGAGTAGCTACAAAGATGTGACGGTCTTTATAAACGACAGAAATGGGATAGCGCACCATGCTGCTTTCATCAGGGTTATGGTAAAGAATCTCATGCTTATAGGTTCCTGTCTTCAAATCATAGACCTTCATTTTACGGAACAAGTAAGCATAGATCTCTCCAGCTTCTTCATTGATGGAGGCTTGCCAACAATAGCCTTCAAAACCTGCAGGTCCATCTTTACCGTCAATGGTAAACAGATAGTTGCCGTCTATGCTGAACACCAACAATTCATTCGTGCGTTTAGCCACGATGTAGTTCTCAGAAGCAGCAATCTGTGAGCCTGCACTCAGCATGTAATCCTTATGGCTACTATCCAACTTCACTAACTTATAATCACAGAAATCACTCAGGGGAAAATCTATCGGATGCTTGCGATCGAATTTCTGATAATCGACCACCATAAGAGGCTCCCCATCATTGCCTATCGGCTGATACTCAGCCACCACAGGACTCTCTTCAAACACCAAACTGGAACCTTTGTCATAACAACTCGCCAGCATCGCCAGAAGGGCCGTTAATGCAATTATCTTTTTCATAAATCAGCTTTTATTTTGCCCCACAACGACGATTTCATTCCCTGCCTCCACAGACTTATCACGCTGTGAGATGTTGCCATCGACATCTGCAACGAAGAAGCTGAAAGGCAGCGTTATGGTAGCACTCACGGCCTGACCATTTTCATTCACAGCAGGATTCCAACGCTGCAGCATGCTTACTACGCGGATCGCTTCCTTTTCGAGGAGCGGATGCACAGAGTTGGTGACATGTGGATTGACCATACTGCCATCTGCAGCAATGGTAAGCTCAACAACTGCCCTACCCTGAACGCCTGCTTCTTGTGCATCTGTGGGGTATTTCATATTCTGGGCTAAGAAAGTATAGAGTGCCCTTTCACCTCCTACATATTCAGGGGCTTTGGAGATTTTTGCAGCTGGGGCATTGGTTTGAGAAGTGCTTTCACCACCCTGCAGCCTGAAAGTAACAGGCATCGTAAATCTCACTTTGACAGCTTTGCCACCAGCTTTTCCTGGCGTCCACTTCGGCATAGAGCTTATTACGCGAACTGCCTCAGCATCGAGCAACGGATGAACGCTCCTTACAACGTCCACATCACTCACAGAGCCATCTTCATTGATGATGAAGATAGTCGTCACACGTCCCTGGGTTCCTGCCTTGAAAGCTTCTTCTGGGTACTTGATATTGTCTGAAATAAACTTCAGCAACGCAGCCTCACCACCAGGATAGATAGGTGGCGTATCAACTATCTCATAAATGCCGTCTTTGCCAATTTTATTGGCCACTGGGGTATTGTTTTGAGGAGTGCTTTCACCTTGCAGACGGAAAACGAGAGGCAATGAATATCTCACTTTCACAGCCTTGCCACCAACTTTTCCAGGTGTCCATTTAGGCATAGCTTTCACTACACGGACAGCCTCGGCATCGAGCAATGGATGAACGCTTCTAAGAATCTCCACATCGCTCACAGAACCATCTTCGTTGACAATGAAACGAGTGAACACACGCCCCTCGATGCCTGCTTGCTGAGCTTCTGCAGGATACTTGACATTGTCTGAAAGGTATTTCATCATACTAGCTTCACCACCAGGGAAAATAGGCATGACATCTACAATTTCATAGATGCTGTCTTGAGGCAGTATCGCATCAGCATCGGGAAGGGTGAATTTTTCTTCCAGATTTGTTACCAGATTTCCGACCAAATCATTAACTTTGACGGCAGAAATCTCACTGGAGGCGTTTTGCACCTCTGGACGGGCAAAGGCGGCCACAGCCATGGCTGCCAACGGAAGCACGTAAGCGTACTTCAGACGTGCCCATGGGTTTGATTTTCTTTTCATCATCATAGTGATACGTTTTTTAAGATTACTGTGATTCAGGTTGTTGGCCATAGAGTAGAGCCTTGTGCCAACAGCCTTTTTTATAAGCAATAATTGATATTGACGGGCATCGATGCCTTCACGCAGCACGTTGTCGTCGGCCTCGTATTCATGGATGGTCTGCAGCTCTTGCTTCAGCAGCCAAGCAGCAGGATTGAACCAATGGAAGAAGATGCAGACATCGGCCAAGAGCAAGTCCCACGAATGGCGATGACGGATGTGGGCGCACTCATGCAGGAGTATTTCACGAGCGTTTTCTTGCAGGTCTTCCTCGCTTACAATGATGTAGCGCATCCAACTGAATGGGGCGATTTTCTCTTTTAATATAATGAGCGTCACAGCTTCTTCGTCTGGGAGATAGGTCTTGATGGAGGCTCTTCTTCCGCCACGCAGCAGTCGCAGTAACCTCACGATGGACCAGGCGTTTCTAAAGAAGAAGAATGCGATGCCAAGGAGATAAACCAATAGCAAGGCCTGTGCCCACGTAAAGGGTGAGGTGGCTTGCTCTACGCTGACAACCTCGACGAGCCAGTCTTCTACACTGACTATGGTCTGCCCCACTTCAGACGGGTGCTCCAGCGTGATCTGCACCAAAGGCAGCAGGGCGGAGAATGCCATGAGGCTGAGCAATGCAAAGCGGTTGAAACGGTAGAACGTCTCACGGCTGAGCAACACTTTGTAAAAGAGGTAGAAGGCTACCAAGCAAAGTGATGACTTTAATATGTAAACTAAGAACGGGCCCACTTTTTTATAAAATTGAAAATTAAACTTTTTTATTCATTTCTTTTGCTCGTGCAAAAGAAACGAACCAAAGAAAACACGCCGACTGCATTTTTTCCACTAAAACTCACTCACGTTTTTGGGAGTGCCGCAAGACATCTCCTTCGGAGATTTTGCGGTGCGGCCCTCTTTTCCAAAAACTTTCCTGAGTTTCTTAACGCTCCAAAAATGAGGTCGGATTCTACCTTAACCCTTTTCAACTTGATCGATGAGCTTTTTAAGATCATCGAGGGAGAGGTCTTCCTCTTCGACGAGGGAAGAGACGGCACCAAGGTAAGAATTGTTGAAATACTTACTGATGACACTCTTCAGGGTGCGCTTGCTGAACTCCTCACGACTCACTGCTGCATAATACTGGAAAGAGGGGCCGTAGGCGTGGTGTGACACGTATCCTTTTTCCTCTAAACCACGTACCACTGTAGAGAGTGTATTGAAATGGGGCTTGGGGTCTGGATAGAGTTCGAGCATATCCTTCACAAACATAGGGCCATGTTCCCAAAAGTGGTTCATAGCCTCTTCTTCTTTGTTGGTTAATCCTTTCATATTTAGTTAATTTTATAAAATTATTAAAGTAAAATAGAAGGATAAGAAAAGATTCGTTCTTTCTTCTACCAACAAATTAACTAAATAATTTCGTTTCTAAACTAATTTTGTTCGTTAATAATTATTAAAGGCCTTTTTTTTGTCCCTTTTTGGACTTTATTTGGTCTAAAAAGGCTAAAAGCAAGAAAAGTGTATAAATATTCCATGAAACATTTTTCTTAATAAAGAATTTTTTGTAATATTGCAGCCTGATTAAAGAAAACATTTAAAAAGTCATTATTAAATGAATCAGAGCAATGTAAAACCTGCAGAAGGTAAATTGGGCATAATGGTAGTGGGCTGCGGTGCTGTGGCAACTACATTTATGACTGGCGTGCTGATGGCACGAAAAGGACTAACAAAACCAGTTGGGTCTATGACCCAGTATGACAAAATCCGTATAGGAAAAGGCAACGACAAGAAATACCTCCCGTACAGTGAAATCGTTCCAATAACCAAGCTCGAGGACATCGTGTTCGGCTCTTGGGATGTGTATCCTCAGAATGCCTATCAGGCTGCTATGTATGCAGAAGTATTGAAAGAGAAGGACATCGAGCCTGTGCGTGACGAGCTGGAGAAGATCGTACCTATGAAGGCTGCTTTCGACAAGAACTACGCCAAGCGTCTGGATGGCGACAACGTGAAGGACTGCAAGACGCGCTGGGAGATGGTGGAAGCGCTGCGCGAGGATATCCGCAACTTCAAGAAGGCTAACAACTGCGCCCGCATCGTGGTGCTCTGGGCTGCTTCTACGGAGATCTACGTGCCTGTTTGCGAAGAGGTACACTACAAGCTCAGCGACCTGGAAGCTGCTATGAAGGCTGACGATCGTGAGCACATCGCTCCTTCTATGTGCTACGCTTATGCTGCATTGGTAGAGGGCGCTCCTTTCATCATGGGTGCTCCTAACACTACTGTGGATATTCCTGCGATGTGGGAACTGGCAGAGAAGACCAAGATGCCTATCGCTGGTAAGGATTTCAAGACAGGTCAGACACTGGTGAAGAGTGGTTTCTCTCCTATCATCGGTACCCGCTGCCTGGGTCTGAGCGGTTGGTTCTCTACCAACATTCTGGGTAATCGTGACGGACTGGTGCTGGACGAGCCTGCCAACTTCCGTACTAAGGAGGTGTCTAAGCTCTCTACACTGGAGACTATCCTGAAGCCTGAGTGGCAGCCAGATCTTTACGGACATGGCAACGATGAGGATACGCAGTACTACCACAAGGTGCGTATCAACTACTATCCTCCTCGCAATGACAATAAGGAAGGTTGGGACAACATCGACATCTTCGGATGGATGGGTTATCCTATGCAGATCAAGATCAACTTCCTGTGCCGCGACTCTATCCTGGCAGCTCCTCTTTGCTTGGATCTCTGCCTGCTGAGCGATCTGGCCGCACGTGCTGGACGTTATGGTACACAGCGTTTCCTGAGCTTCTTCCTGAAGAGCCCTATGCACGATTATACGCAGGGTGAAGAGGCTGTGAACCACCTCTATCAGCAGTACACCATGCTGAAGAACGCTATCCGTGAGATGGGTGGTTACGAGGCTGATGAGGAAATAGATTGATCCTTCATCTTTACACTATACTAGGAGGCGATTTCTACAAAAAGGAAGTTGCCTCCTATTTTTTTGCAAACCTAAAAGAAAAAACGTAACTTCGCACAGATTTGTGTAGCACACCTTAATATAAATAGTGGAAGAAATGATTAACTCTGAGAATATCTTGCTGGTGGGTAGCGTACTGCTGTTTTTCAGTATCGTGTTCAGTAAGACTGGATTCAAGTTTGGTGTGCCCACTCTGCTGGTCTTCCTGCTGGTGGGCATGGGCTTCGGAACAGACGGATTAGGCATTGAATTCAGCAGTGCAAAGGATGCCCAGTTCATAGGCATGGTGGCACTGAGCATCATACTTTTCTCTGGTGGTATGGACACTAAGATAGAGAGCATCAGGCCCGTATTGACCCCTGGTATCATGTTATCTACAGCAGGTGTGCTGATAACAACGATGCTCACAGGTGGCTTCATCTATTTCATATCTGGACTGAGCAAGACTAACATAGAGTTGGGACTGATGACCTCCATGCTGCTGGCTGCCACCATGTCGTCAACAGACTCGGCTTCAGTGTTCAACATCCTGAAGTCGCAGCGGATGAACCTGAAATATAATCTACGCCCACTGTTGGAGCTGGAGAGTGGAAGCAACGACCCTATGGCCATCATGCTGACACTGGTACTGATACAGGTGATAGCTGGAGGCAGCGAACTTGATGCCCTGCCCGTAGTGCGAAACCTTATCATTCAGTTTGCTGTGGGTGGCTTGCTGGGCTTCCTGATGGGAAAGTTTGCCACTTGGATACTCAACAAGATCAACCTGCCCAACGGTTCACTCTACCCCATCCTTTTGCTTAGCTTGGTATTTATGACCTTCATCTTCACTGACCTGCTGAGCGGAAATGGCTATCTGGCCGTTTACATTGCTGGCATTGTGGTGGGAAACTACAAATTGGCCTATCGCAAGGAGATAAACACGTTCATGAACGGACTGACGTGGCTTTTCCAAATCATCATGTTCCTCACTCTGGGTCTGCTGGTGAATCCTCATGAGATGCTGGGAGTGGCATTGGTGGCCATTCTCATAGCCATCTTCATGGTACTGGTGGCTCGTCCAATCAGTGTCTTTGCATGTCTGCTGCCCTTCAAGGAGTTTCCTATCAAAGCCAAGGCCTTCGTGTCATGGGTGGGTCTGCGTGGTGCAGCACCTATCATCTTTGCCACCTACCCTGTAATAGCTGGCATCGAAGGGGCTAACATCATCTTCAACGTGGTGTTTTTCATCACACTGCTCTCTCTACTCATACAAGGCATGACTATTGGCATCGTAGCAAAGAAACTGCATCTGGATCTGCCTGCAGAGAAAGAGGGTAATGAGTTCGGCATAGAGCTGCCTGACGAGATAGACTCACAATTGGAAGAGATAACTGTCACTGAAACCATGCTCGGCAACGGCAACCGACTGATGGACATGCAGTTCAAGAAAGGCCAACTGGTAATGATCATTAAACGTGATGATAAGTTCATCGTGCCACATGGGCAACTGGAACTGATGAAAAATGACAAATTGTTACTAATTAAACAAAGCATATGAAAGCACTGATACAGAGATTCCGCATACTATTCGACCGCACTTTTGCTGCACAGGGTTGGAAACAATTGGCTTGGCTGGTGGCTGCCATTCTTCTGGTGTTCATCATCGGATGGCTGTTGCACTTCCTTTTCATCTCAGGAGCCACATATAACGATCTGAGTGGCCTTTCATGGCAGCAGCGCCTGTTCCAGTTGCTCATAGACCCAGGAGCGGTGGATTATGTCTCTGCCGACCATCACTTGGTGGCTCAGATATTGGCCTTGATAGGAACCATCCTCTTTGGCGGTTGCCTTATCTCCGTGATATCCAACATGCTGCAGCGCCATGTGGAGAATTTCAAGGAAGGTGGTATCTCTTACCAACTGAAGGATCATGTGGTGATTATCGGTTTCGATGATATGGTGCCTTCTCTGATTGCTCAGATCTGCCGTGACCCTCGCTATGAGGGCTGCCACATTCTGGTGCAAACCACGGAGCCTGCTCAGACGGTGAAGGGCTACATCGACCGTAACCTTCCCAAGAAGCAAGAGGGACGTGTGCTGATGGCCAATGCCCGTCGTGACTCTGAAGAGGACCTTCAGCGACTCTATACGACGCAAGCACGCGAGGTCTTTGTCATTGGCAACCGTGATGAGGTGGACCACGACTCGATGAACATCGACTGTCTGAAGAAGATTGTGGAGATACATAAGCGTGCGAAGAATTGCCCCATCATTCCGTTTACTGTCTTCTTTGCTTACCATAACACCTTCTCTGTGTTCCAAGTGACTGACTTGGCTGAGGAGTGGCGCAAATACATCGAATTCCGTCCGTTCAACTTCTACGAAGGATGGGCCAAGAAAGTGCTTATCAGTCGGTTCTATACCGATGGCTACACCAAGACTGAATATCCTGCACTGGATAGGGAACAGATGGGCCCTAACAGTCAGAAATACGTGCATCTGGTTATCCTCGGCATGAGCCGCTTAGGCGTGGCTCTGGGTACGGAAGCTGCCCATCTGATGCACTTCCCGAATTACTTCAAGGATCATTCCAAGAAGACGCGCATCACCTTTATCGACATCCATGCCGACAGGGAGATGGATATCTTCAAGAACCGTTACCGCCATCTGTTCCAGATCATGTCTTCGACTTATCGCGACTTTGAGGATGGCAAGGGGGAAGAACAGGTATTGCCTCCTACCCTTTTCACTGGGAAGCAAGCCGACTTTCTGGACATCCGCTTTGAGTTCATCAAGGCCAGGGCGGAGTCTGTGGCTATTCAGAAACTCTTGGCTAAATGGGCGATGGATAACGATAAGCTGCTGACCATCGCTGTCTGCCTGAAGAAGCCGAAGATGAACATGGACATTGGTCTCTACCTGCCTGATGTGGTGTATGAACGCAATACTCCTATCTTGTTGCAACAACAGTCATCAGCGGCCTTGCTGAGCATGCTGAACTGTGAATGGAAGGAAGACAAGGTGTCGAAATTCAGCCATCTGTTCCCCTTTGGTATGATGGATAACTACTTCGACTTAAACAGTCGCGAGATACAGGTGGCTCAGACCATCAACTATATCTACGACTATTTCTTCAAGCATGGCTCTACCCCTACAGAGCTGCCTGACGAAAAGACCATGCACGACCTCTGGATACAACTGCCTGTGGCGCTGCAGTGGAGCAACTATTACAACAGCTACTCCATTGGTCCGAAGCTCCGTGCTCTGGGATATGCTGAGGACAGCTGTCCTGAGGAACTGAGCGATGAGGAAGTGAACGTGATTGCCCAAGTGGAGCACAACCGCTGGTGCATGGAGAAACTACTCTTAGGCTTCCGCAAGCCTGATGCAGAGACGCTTCATCGCATGGAGAAGGATGCTGAGTTCCGCAAGCAATGCCGACAGCTCTTTATCCATCAGGATATCCGTCCGTATGAAGACCTCTCGGAAGACAGCAAGGACTTGGACCGCATCATGGTACATTGCCTACCGCTGATTATCAAGCAGCGCAAAAGCACGAGGTAATTAATTAATTAATATTCAAAGATTGAAAAATTGAAAGATGCAAAGATTAATTCTTGCATTTTTGAATCTTTTAATTTTTGCATTCTACCACTGTGCCCAGTCATAGTGTGGCAGTTCCCAGCCGAATGGATTGAACAGCAGCCAGAAACCTACGATAAACCACATCAACCAACGAGAAACTCCTAAGAAGATAACTAATACCATCTTGGATTGATACCATTTATTGAAATACTCCAGGCTCTCCCACTTGTATGATTGCCAAGCCAGCGTACGCCCATTCTTGGCCATTACTAACATGAAGATGAATGTGATAATACCTACTTGAGAAGAAGTCAAGAATCCCGCCTGAGCAATCAGAGGAAGGGCTATAAATGTGAAATAGATCAGGAATCGATACTTGATGGTATGGCAAATAAGGAAGAACTCAGGGAAAAGGAAAGCCACCCAGCTCCATCTGTTTACTCCAGGCATGATTAGTTTGTCATAGACAGGAGTGAAAGCCAGTCGAAGCAGGTCGATGTCTCTTCGACCATAGAGATAGCTTTTGTTTTCAGACACATGGTCAGGATGCTCCTTCACGTAAACGTCTGCAAACTGTTTATAAGCGTCTGAAGAATCCAATGCATAAACGCGGAACTGTCCATCAGGCATCAGATAGAACAGCTGCTCACAACCCATTTCGTTCAACTTTGGCAACTGCAGGTTGTATTTCTCATCAGCAAAGCGTCTGAATTCCTCATATTCTGCATAATCAGCCACCCAGAAAAGCACCTTCTTCAGATGTCCGCCTTTCACGCTCTGTTCAAATTCCCACAGATAGCTTTCACTCATGTTTACTCGCTGCAGGATAATAGGAGTCTTCTGCTGCAAATCGATGACAATGTCCTGCCAATTTTTACCCACATAGATGCGCTTGGCTCCTCGCTGGGGCATAAACTCATCGGGCTTGCCAATGGCAAAGGGGAAATACAAGCGTTTCAACGCATGCATCAACTTCTTTTCCGACTCTCGATAGCGTTTATCATCCTTGAATCTTCGCAGATAGAGAATAAAATACTGCAGATACTTCACATGCTTATCAGAATAGAACTCCACACGGTTAGTAATACGCAGCATGATGTAATAGAAAGGCACTACTGTCATCAAGGCTGCATTGGTACGCTGAACGGAAAACCAAAAGAGATCTTTGCTGGATGATAGCGTTTCAGAAAACCATGAAGAAGCACTCAAGCCATTGACAATCACAACAATGATGATGGCGACCAACATCCAGTCGGCCGCCATACGGCATCGCATAGCGATCTTATAATTCTTAGAATAGAGTATTAAGAGACGTAATGGAAAAGATAAGATGAGGAATGAAATCATGACAGCAAGGGCAGAACCTAAGATGGTACCTACACCTATAGGTAAAGCCATACCTGTCATATGACCTAAGTCATACCAGTTTATTGCCCCAGCTGTCCCATCATTCATCAGCTCTCCCACTCGCTCCTGTCAATTTTATGACCACAGTGCTCACAGAATACCTGATGCTTGAAGATAAAACCTCCACAGTTGCTGCAGTGATACTCTTCCTTACTGTTGCGGATACGTTCCATCATCTCTTTGTAAAGATCGGTTTCCTGCACCTTTACTACATCGTAGCCCAACTTCTTGAGCAGCTTGATGGAGCGCATGGCAGTGGCACGGTCGTACTCCTTCTCACCATCAGAGAGGTCCTTGTATGGCACCATGTCAGGGGTTTGCTTCTTACGATCATCGCGTACAGGGCCGTAGGTCCAACCTTCGAGGCGACGGTTCTCTGCCCAGATTTCATGGGCGTTCTCAGCAATGGCTTCACGAAGTTCTATCAGGTCGTCTGTCAGCGTTACGTCGCTCAGATCGATAGGTTTTGGGATATATTCTTCCATGTTATTTAGATTTTTGGGTTCTTTGATGCAAATATAAACAAAAAAATAAGGCACACCAAAATGATGCACCTTATTTTTAATAGAGGTTCTAATTTTTACTTGAAGATCTTCTGAGCGAACTCTGACAGATAGATACGCCAGTTACGCCAGATGTGACCTCCGTCGGTCTCACGATACTCGTAAGGATAACCCTTACCATCGAGGTACTGACGCAGAGCCTTGTTGCTCTCATACAGGAAGTCGGTCTTACCAATAGCAATCCAGTAGAGTTTTGGCTTCTTACCAAACATGGTAGCCATCTGCTGATTGAACTCAGCATCATTATTCATACGCTCCAGCAGAGGAGTGTTGTTGTTGCCACCACCACCTACGCCGATAGCTGCAGAGAACAGACCTACATAGTCGAAGGTGTCAGGATAACGCTTAGAAATCTGGAAAGAGTGGCCACCACCCATAGAGAGACCGCAGATAGCACGATTGGCCTTGCCCTTAGCTACCTTGTAGTTCTTCTCGATGTAGTTCACCACGTCCATGAAGCTGGCATCCATAGAAGCAGCAGCCTGTGGAAGCTGTACGCCACCACCACCCATAGATGGCTGATACATACCGAAGTCCCACTCACCAGGAGCAGCTGCGGTATTAGGATTACCGTTGGTCATCACCACGATCATAGGCTTAGCCTTACCAGTTGCAATCAGGTTGTCCAGAATCTGAGAAGCACGACCCAACTCACTCCAAGCGTTCTCGTCGCCACCAGCACCATGCAGCAGATAGAGTACAGGGTAGTTCTTACCCTTCTCATAGCCAGCAGGAGTATAAACGGTCATACGGCGAGTCAGCTTCAGTGTTGGGCTGTCGTACCAAACCTTAGACAGGTTGCCATGAGGCACTGCATTCACACTGTAGAGGTCGCCCTTGCTACCCTTCTCACCAGGAATGATGAAGATGTTAGTCCAAGTGGCCACGTCGCGATTCATGTAGATGTTTGATGGATCCAGATAGCGCATGCCATTCACGATGAAGTTGTAAGAGTAGAGTTCAGGCTCCAACTTGTTGGGTGTGGTATAGCTCCAAATACCCACAGAGTCTTCCTTCATTTCCACATTA
The DNA here is from genome assembly GCA_017650045.1 of Bacteroidaceae bacterium. GTDB lineage: Bacteria > Bacteroidota > Bacteroidia > Bacteroidales > Bacteroidaceae > Bacteroides. The sequence continues at coordinate 17,081 of JAGCFP010000043.1, forward strand.
CCTGGAGCTTCCAGGAAATCGCCAGAAAGGCGAACAGTCACAGCCTTAGGTGCAGACAGACGGAAAGTCACAGTACCATCGGCATTAATCTCTGGAGATTTCACGGCAGCTCTGGTAAACAGTGCCTGCTGTGCCATCGCCATTCCACCCATAGCCACGAGGGCCAAAGTCAATAATAGCTTTTTCATTTTTATAAAAATATGATTAGTTAGATAGTTACCTGTCATAATTGCGCAACAAAGATAGAGACTTTCTATCTCATCTGCAATGTTTTACTTAAAAAAGTTCACTCCGCGCCTTCATAGTCGAAGTAGCTGAAAGTGCCTTCAGCCCTGCTACCTTCATTGCCCTGGGCATAGAGGCCCAGCATTACGCCAATGAATCCACCCAAGGTCTCACTGCTGATGAACTTGGTATCCATCTCGCCCAACTTGGTAAAGTTGCGTCCGTCAGTAGCATAGCTGAAGGTATAGGTGCTGGGCGTTCCTTCTACGCGCAGTTGCACAGTCTTAGCTGTGACTGGTACCACTTTCTCGATATGCGCGAGCTTTCCAATGCGATAGCGCAGCGTGACAGCCTGCTTCCCATCGGCCTGACGAATGAGGGCTACCTCATAGTGGCCTTCGCTCGACATGAAGGTGGTGAGTCCAACTTCATCGCCTGTGCGACTGCCATTGAGGCTCACTTCCGTAGTAGCCTTGAAGTTCATGTGCTGCTGACGACGAGAGACAAAGGTAGGTGCATCGGCATTGCTGCGGATGCTGGCTACAGTTGGGTTCACTGCATCGAGTGTGGCCTTAGCTGCTTTCAGCTTCAGACCCTGATTGGATAGCTGGTAGTTGGCTTCTACTGGGGGCAGGATGTATTCCCACTCAAGGCCCAACTGTCTGAGGCTCTTGAAGTCAGTGCGCACAGGAGCCTTGGCATAAGGCACTTGTGGCAAGGTGGGCACATCCATGTCGAGGTAAATCAGTCCGTTGCCATTTACCACTGGCCAGGCATTGGTGTCCCAACGCATAGGAGCCACGAAGGTTTCACGACCCAGGATGTGGTGGTTGCCAGAAGCCCAGCGATGTGCCAAGCACACCATCCACCAACTGCCGTCAGTAGCTTCCACAATGTCGGCATGACCTGTGGCTTGGATAGGATTGCTCATACCGTTGCGGAACAGGTGCGTGAGGATAGGATTGGCAGGATTCACCTCATCGTAAGGTCCTTCCATGCGCTTGCTGCGAGCAATGGTAATCATGTGGGCAAACTCTGTGCCACCCTCAGAAATCATCAGGTAGTAGTAACCGTCTTTCTTATAAAGGTGTGGACCTTCTGGGGAGCGTCCGCCTGTACCATGCCACAGGGTCTTGACATCAGAGAGTGTCTCACCTGTCTTAGGATTGATCTCTGCCAAGGCGATGCCACCATCAACTCCACCGTTGCTCACCATGTAACAACGTCCGTCTTCGAAGTAAAGCGACGGGTCGATGCCTCCAAGTTCCAGCCATACAGGCTCGCTCCAATTGCCACTGTTGATGTCGTCAGTATAGACGATGAAGTTGCCACTACCTTCCTTCGGACCTTCGAAGTTGCCTCGTCCACCCATCATCATAACGTTGGTGGTGATCATATAGAACGTGCCATTGTCATAACGGATGGTTGGGGCGAAGATAGAGCCGAAAGGCAGTTGTGAAGGACGGTTCAGCACATTGCCAATCTGCTCCCAATGTACCATGTCTTTGCTGTGCCACAATGGGACACCTGGGAAGAAAGAGAAGGAGCTGTTCACCAGGTAATAGTCGTCCCCTGCCCTACACACACTGGGGTCAGGATAGAAGCCAGGAATTACGGGATTCTTATAGCCCTGCGTCTGCTGAGCGCCCACAGGGATGGTGAGCATCAGGCACGCAGCCACGATGCCAAGCCACGGAATTAAGGTCTTGATTTTCATCAGTTTCATAATATAAGGTTAAACTTTTATACAAAGCTACTACTTTATTCTGAAACTGACAACATTAAAATATATAAAGTTGGGGCAATCATGAAGCACTGCGGAGGTGGTCAGAAGCGAATGCCATAAAAGAGACGGACGCGCCATTTGAAGTGATCTACCATGTCGGCACCACTCTGTCCCAAATGGCTATGATTCACCACTGCCATCAAGCCCGCAAACTGGTTGTCGAAGTAATGAACTATCGATAGACGCCCTGTTATCAGCATATTTGGCAAGGACATGGGATGGCTGCCTCTCGATGTATAGCCATCGTTCTCCATGCTCAAGTCTTTCCAGACAACAATGGTTGGCAAGGCAGAAAGGTGTATCAGCCAACGGTTGGTTGGTACAAAGTTGTACCCATATCCCACACCAACACCCACCATTTTAGTATCCATCACCCGATAATCCTCATCGTCCAGAATACGCCATTGCTTCCCAACATCCATAACCACCGACTCGTAACTGGCGCCTGCAATGAAACTACCTGCACTGCGCTTCTGGATGAACGTCTGTGTGAAAGCTGCAGGATAAGAGAACTTACGGTGGTTGAACACATAGTAGAAATTGGCATCCACTGATTTGGTATTCAGCATATCCTTAGGAATCTCCCTTCGATAATCATCGATGGTCGCATCACCCCTAATGTCTTCTGCACGCTGATAAATAAAATCTGCGCCCATCTTGTTGCCATACGCATTGACGTTGAACTCCAAGTCATGGTACCAGTCGAAGATATGTCCAGGATTCACTGCAAGCGCTATGGCGATACCCCGATAGTTGATACTGCTGGAAAGGGTCCATTTCAAGTCGCTCCGCAAGTGCAAAATATCATTATCTCTTCCCCTTTCGCGATCCACCACCTTGAATCTGGCACCTGAAAGATTACTTAGCAATCTGACAGTCAGCCTACTCTTAGGCCTGACAATATAATTGGTATCCGTTGTGACTTTCTGGAAGCTTGCCAGAACACTATCCACCTTCAGCAACAGTTTCTTCTGTCCGAGAGCCGTTGTAGGCATCAGATTCAGCACACATACCAACAGCACCATGCGAAGCAGTCCGCTCACCATCTTCTGTATCCTATACCTGCTCATAAATCCCTTCCCTTATGCTTTAGTTTTCTGGTATAAAGTTTCTTAGAACGATGTGCACGATCCTTGGAGTGGAATCCTGGTCCCAGCAACTCCTGCTCTGCTTCACGATGACCTCTCTTCGCGGCCTTGATGTAATCCTCCATCGTGATGCTCTTTGTCGTTTTCTTTCGCTTCATGCACATTTTCGGTTTAGCGTCGCAAAGGTAGTGTTTTCTTACGATAATCTCAACAATGTAACGATAAATTCCCTCTTACATGATCTAAAAAACATGAGGCTGCAAGCAGCATGTGCCACTTACAGCCTCATAAAGGAGGGGTAATGAATATACTTAATGTATCAAATTGTACTGCAGGATATATACCAAGGCGCCAGCCAGATAACCTACTAAGGCAATCCAAGTGATGCGCTTCACGTACCAAATGAAATCGATCTTCTCGATACTCATGGCAGCAATACCAGCGGCAGAACCGATGATGAGGATACTACCACCAGTTCCGGCACAGTAGGCCAGCATCTCCCAGAAGTAGTGATCCATTGGGAAGCTGTACATACCCATGGTACCAGCTACCAGAGGCACATTGTCCACGATGCTGGAGAGCACACCGATGATAATATCAATCAGGAAGTACTTGCCAGGTTCAGCGATGCTGATCTGGTCGAGACCGCTTGCCAACATGGAGAGGTGACCGCAGATCTGCAGTACGCCAACAGCCATCAGAATACCGAGGAAGAAGAGGATGGTATCAATGTCAACCTTCGGAAGGATATGTGACACTTTCAGAGCCGCTCTGTTAGGATTCTGTCTTGCCTTCGGACGGAAGATCTCAGTGGTAATCCACAGGATACTCAGTGCGCCAAGGATGCCGATGTATGGAGGCAGATGCGTTACACTCTTAAAGACTGGCACGCAGAGCAGCAGACCTACACCCAGGATGAGCATCAGTTTGCGCTGAGGTTGTGATACACGGCTGGCAGGACTGTTGTCATCCTCGATGATGACAGGAACCTCTACATGACCGCCACGCATGGTGTATGACAGGATGGCAAAAGGTACCAAAACACTGAAAAGGCTTGGAACCACAGTCATGGCCATAATGTTCAGGGCGCTTACCTTTCCACCTACCCAAAGCATGATGGTAGTCACATCGCCGATAGGCGTCCATGCACCACCTGCATTGGCAGCTATCACGATCATGGCAGCGAAGAACCAACGGTCGTCCTTGTCGGCTATCAGCTTATTCAGCAGGGTAATCATCACGATGGTAGTGGTAAGGTTATCCAGCACTGCCGACATGAAGAAGGCCAGTGTACCGAGGATCCAGAGCAGTGACACCTTGCTGGTAGCACTGATCTTGTCGGTAATGATGCGGAATGCTCCCCACGTGTCTATCACCGCTACGATGGTCATGGCACCCAGCAAGAAGAAGACCGTCTCTCCTGTTTCTCCCAGATGGTGAAGGATATTCTCTGTAATGAACGTGTGAAGGTCTTCAGAGCCAATCTTAGCCGCAAATTCGGGCGTCATAGCACCTGTGCCGGCAAACGCAAAGATGGTCCATAGTATGAAACAAAGGAAAAGCGCCGTAGCTGCCTTATTGACTTTCAAAGGATGCTCCAGCGCAATGCACATATATCCCACTATGAATACGCAGATAATCAGATAAAATGCAAATGACATAAATTAGTGAATTATTAGAGTTGTTTATTTTTAGTGGGTACAAAGTTAATCAATCCGCAGTTAATCTACAAGCAAAATCGTAAAAACCCACATGGGGGTCGTTGGAATTGGCAAACAGTTTTCGCTTTTATTATCTTCTTTTTCGTTTTAAGTAGACATTTCTTGGTTTATTTCAGGAAAATGCTTACATTTGGCTGTGATATACTAAATAAAGTGGTTATGAAAAAAGTAAACCGTAGAGATTTTATCAAAGTGCTGGGTGCAGGTACTGTGGCTGGCGCTGCCACTATGGCTGGCTGTGGCCCTAAGAAACCTGCCGAGTATGACCCCGCAGGACACTATACGACAGAAGTGCCCGTAGGACAGATGACCTATAGAACTACGCCTGCTTCAGGCGACAAAGTATCGTTACTGGGTTATGGATGTATGCGCTGGCCTACCCTTCCACAGCCTGATGCCAACGGAAACGTTATTGACCAAGAGCAGGTGAACCGACTGATAGACTATGCTTTAGAGCATGGCGTGAACTATTTCGACACGGCTCCTGTGTATGTACAGGGACAGTCGGAACGTGCCACAGGCATCGCCTTGAAACGTCATCCAAGAAATGAATATTTCATAGCTACCAAGATGTCTAATCAGCGCTATGGTGGACAAGGTCTCACGCCTCAGCAAATGTATGATCGCTCCGTAGAGATGTATAATACTTCCTTCAAGGAACTGCAAACTGACTACATTGACTATTACTTGCTGCACTCTATTGGTGGCGGTGATGGTATTCCTTTGCTCTACGAGCGTTTCTTCGACTGTGGTTTGATCGACTTTCTGGTAAAGGAGCGTGAAGCGGGGCGCATCCGCCACTTGGGATGGTCGTTCCACGGTGAGGTGTCTGTATTCGACCACATGCTGCAACTGCATGACGAAGGAAAGTATAAGTGGGATTTCGTACAAATCCAGATGAATTACCTGGATTGGAGACATGCCAAAGAGACCAATGCCCGTAACGTGAATGCAGAATACCTCTATGGGGAACTGGAGAAGCGTAACATTCCTGCAGTGATTATGGAACCGCTGCTGGGTGGACGACTCTCCAATGTGCCTGTACACATTGTGCAGCGCTTTAAGCAACAAGAGCCAGAGCGAAGCGTGGCTTCATGGGCCTTCCGTTTCTGTGGCACCTATCCTGGTGTCTTGACAGCTTTGAGTGGTATGACATATATGGAGCACTTGCAGGATAATATCCGAAGCCTCGCTCCACTGATTCCTCTGACAGAAGATGATTTGAATTATTTGGAGGATACAGCAGGCTTGATGGTGACCTATCCTACCATTCCGTGCAACAGTTGCATGTACTGCATGCCTTGTCCGTATGGTCTTGACATCCCAAGCATCTTTGTGCATTACAACAAGTGCGTGAACGATGGTAACATCCCTGAGAGTCAGCAAGACCCGAACTACAGGAAGGCGCGTCGTGCTTTCTTGGTGGGCTATGACCGCAGTGTGCCAAAGCTTCGTCAAGCCAGCCATTGTACCAGTTGCAACCAATGTTCTCCTGAGTGTCCACAACGCATTGACATCCCTGCACAGATGCAACGCATCGATGCTTATGTGGAGGCATTAAAGCAAGATACACTTTGAATACGATTGAAGAACCGCACTTCAGCGTGGGAATGAACGAGTTTCATCCTCGCCGTGTCAGTTTCAGTCATCGTAGTTTCTATACCATCGCCCTCCTGCTTGAAGAAGGCAGGTTGTACTATGCCGACAAGTGGGTAGAGATAGACCGTCCCGCACTCGTCTTTGCCAGTCCCCTGATGCCGTATGCCTGGGAGGCTGTGAGCAACGAGCGCGGGACGGGTTTTCATTGCCTGTTCAATGAAGCCTTCCTACGTCCAGAGGAGAAGTCAGACACATTGGCCGATGCACCGTTCCTGAATCTGAAAAGAGAACCGCTGGTCTTCCTGACGTATGAAAACTTGCAACTCTTCAAGATAGTCTTCCAGCGGATGTATGAAGAAGCGTGCTCTGAATACAGCCACAAGATGGATATGTTACGCAGCTACCTTCACTTGCTGGTACACGAAGTCAACAAGATTCAGACTACGGAGCAAATAGAGGTACACCAGAGTGCCGCGCAACGCATCGTGGAATTGTTTCTGAACATGCTCGACAGTCAGTTTCCCATCGACGCTCCCACCCACTCTATCATGCTAAGCACTCCTGCACAGTATGCAGATAAGTTGGCTGTACACGTCAACCATCTGAACCGTGTAGTGAGACAGGTGACGGGAAAGACCACTTCAGACATCATCGCCAGTCGCATGGTAAGCAGGGCCGTGTCTTTGTTGGCAAACCATCCTGAGCAAAGCATTGCAGAGATAGCCCTTTCCTTGGGATTTGAGGAACCCGCCTCTTTCAGTAAATTCATCAAAAAACATACGGGTTTCTCGCCTTCTGAGCATCGAAAACGGAAAATTGTTTGAAACAGACAACCCTTGGTTTGATTCACACTAACACCTTATATGTATTATTAAGAACTTTGTAACCGAAAAGAAAGACTATGGTTCAAGACCTTATTCACATCTTGCACAATGAAGACTGCTCCTGCGTCATAGAGAATCAGGAAGTCAAGAAATTCCACCGTCGTGGTATCATGGATCTGTATGGTCTTTACGATCAGGAACGCAACTTCCTGAACGGTGCACAAGTGGCCGACCATGTAGTAGGAAAAGCAGCGGCCGCCCTTCTCATCGCTGGCGGAGCAAAGCAAGTGTATGCCGACCTTATCAGTCTCTCGGCCTTGGTACTTCTTAGAGAAGCTGGCATTCCTGTGGAATACGGACAGGTAGTGAGCTACATCCAGAACCATCGGCTTACGGACTGGTGTCCCATGGAATCGGAATGTTACAACGAGAAAACGGTGGAGGACATGCTCCCGATTATCAAGGAGTTTGTGGAGTCGCAACAACGGAAGTGAATTAAGGATGCTTGAACTAATGTCTTAGAGAGTTTTAATAATTATATAAGTATTAGTTCAATGAAGAAAACCATTTTGATGCCCCTGATGTTGGGCATTTGTTTGGGTGTCTATGCGCAGACACCCGATGAAGAGCCATCTCGTACCATCGACGAGGTGGTAGTCACAGGTACACGCAACGAAACAGACATCCGTCACTTACCAATGACCATTACCACAGTGAATCACAAGAAACTGACGGAATCTCATCGCACCTCTATTCTCCCTACTCTTACAGAGCAAGTGCCAAGCCTCTTCGTCACCAGTCGTGGCGTGATGGGCTATGGTGTTTCTGGTGGTGCCGCTGGAGGTATCAACCTTCGTGGTATCAGTGGAGGTAGTGGCCAGTTGATGGTACTTATCGACGGACATCCTCAATATATGGGTATTTTTGGACATCCCATCGCTGATGTTTACCAGACTTTGATGTCAGAGAAGGTAGAAGTGCTGCGTGGTCCTGCTTCTGTGCTCTATGGTTCCAACGCCATGGGAGGTGTAATCAACATTGTGACACGCAAGATGCAGGAAGATGGCGTAAAGACTGACGTGAACGTGGGGTATGGCTCTTACAATACTCTACAAACGGAAGCCACCAACCGTGTCAAAGCAGGAAAGTTTAATAGTGTACTTTCAGGTTCATACAACCGTACCGATGGGCATCGACCCAACATGGAGTTTGAGCAGTTTGGCGGGTATGGTAAATTGGGATATGATTTTACGGATAATTGGAAAGCTTTTGCCGACATTAACTTGACACACTTTAGCGCCACCAATCCAGGTACTGTACAGGCTCCTATGCTCGAAGGCGACCAGTGGGTTACCCGTGGTGCCGCTCAAGCAGCGTTAGAGAATCATTACGACAGGACCTCTGGCTCACTGAGTTTCTTCATCAACTGGGGACACCATAAGATTAACGATGGCTATACCCCCTCTACAGGAGGCACCCCACAGTCGGCCTACTACCTTTCTGACGATGCCATGATGGGCTTCTCCTGGTACCAGAGCGTACAGCTGTTCGAAGGCAACCGTCTGACGGGTGGTATCGACTTCCAACACATCCAGGGACATGCATGGAATGAGAGTCGTGCAACCCGTGATGTAACCAACACCTATGCCGACAAATCTGAGAACGACATTGCTGGCTATGTGGATTTCCGTCAGGACCTCACCTCTTGGCTGACGCTGGATGCTGGTATCCGTCTGGATCACCATTCCCAAGCAGGAACAGAATGGGTGCCACAAGGTGGCCTCTCCTTCCGCTTGCCACAAGATGCCCAAGTGAAGGCGATGATCAGTAAGGGCTTCCGCAACCCCTCTATCCGTGAGATGTATATGTTCCCTCCACAGAATGCAGAGTTGGAGCCAGAACGTCTGATGAATTACGAATTGTCTTTCACCAAGCGTGACCTTGACGGGGCTTTGACGTATGGCTTGAACGTGTACTACATCAAGGGTGACAATATGATTCAGACCATGCGCATCGACGGCAAGCCTCGCAACGTGAATACAGGCGAGATAGAGAATTGGGGTCTTGAAGCCCACATGAACTACCAGATAGACGAGCATTGGGGAGTGAACGCCAATACCAGCTTCCTTCATATGGAAAATCCGGTGGTTGCTGCGCCTGAGAAAAAGCTCTTTGCTGGGGTGAATTACAGTCGTGACCGCTGGGCATTCAATACGGGTGTGCAGTGGATTGGCGACCTCTATACAGCTGTCGGCGACGATACGCAGAAAGAGAGCTTCGTGATCTGGAACGCCGATGTGAACTACCGTCTGAGCAACTTTGCTACCCTCTATGTGAAGGGAGAGAACTTACTTGCACAAAAATACGAGATAAACGCAGGCTTCCCAATGCCAAAAGCAACCTTTATGGGAGGCGTGCATCTTAGTTTCTAACCACTTTATTTTAAGTCTGATTTTACAAGCCGTCGGCAGCAGTGAATGCTCCCGACGGTTTATTTTGTTAGAACAACTCTATGGAATCGGTATCGATGTCCTTAAACCACATTTTCAGCTTCTCATGGGCCTGCTGTTTAATCTCTGGCGTCACATTTACCCAGATGGTGCGCAAGGCATAGACAAGCGCTGCAAGGTCATCCGTAAAACCTACCACAGGAATGGCATCGGGAATCAAGTCGAGTGGAAAGATGAAGTAACCCAAAGCTCCCCAAATAATGGCCTTGTCCTGCGTTGAGACGTTAGGACTATTCAGCACATAGTAGCACAGCAAGACTGCATAGATGGTATGAACACCTGCCTTCTTGGCCATCTTGCCCAACTTCTTCCACAGTTTGTTTTCTGAGAAATGGGGCGCATACTTCTGAATCTTTTCAATATTCCATTTCATCGTCGTAGGATATTAATCACTGCGAAGTTACAGTATTTTTTCAATATGCACGACAATCTCTCGATTTTTTATTACATTTGTATCAATCAATACATGAAATGCTATGGGAAAAAGACTGACGATAGTGTGCGTGCTCTGCTGCTTGTTGCTCGGTTTACAGGCGCAAGTAGTGTGGCACAATCCGCAGCAAGGGGATACGGCAAGGATTCAAGGACGAGGATGGAATACGGAAATGAAAGAGAACTACCATCGCTTCCCAGACCGAATGAAGCCAACGATGAGGGAAGCTGTATGGAACCTCTCGACCAACAGTGCTGGACTTCACATAGATTTCTACACCAATGCCACAGATATCACTGTGCGCTATACCGTATCTGGACGCAAGGCGCTTCCCAACATGACTGCCATTGGTACAAGCGGTATCGACCTCTATGCTACTGACAGCAACGGTGTGACGGATTGGTGCGCTTGTCCCGGACAATATACGTTTGGTAATGCCATCAGCGACACTATCACGTTTTATTATAGGAGACTCGCTTATCACAATACTCATAAGATGGGAAGTGAATACCACCTGTTTCTCCCACTCTACAATACTGTTACCTGGATGGAAATCGGTACCAATGAAGGCGCCTCGTTCAAATGGAGTCCGCTATCCACAGAGAAACCCATAGTGGCTTATGGTACCAGTATCTTGCAGGGAGCATCGGCTTCCAGGCCCGCTATGGCATGGACTAATATCTTGCAACGACAGTTGGATGCTCCCGTATTCAACTTTGGCTTTTCTGGAAACGGCTGGATGGAAGAAGAGGTGTTCAACGCACTCAGCGAACTGGATGCCCGTCTGTATATCCTCGACTGTATGCCCAACATGCACCAGTGGAAAGACGAGATTGTGAGTCGCACCATCGCTGGAGTAAAAAAACTGCGTGCGAAGCACAATGCCCCTATCCTACTTGTGGAGAACGATGGCTACATGCATGGCAAGACCAATCCGCATGCTACCAACGATGGGAATACCCTCAATCAAGAGCTTCGGAAAGCCTATGAAGCACTCCTGGCTCAAGGTATGAAGGATATCTATTACCTGACGCTTGAAGAGATTGGAATCACTCCAGACGCACAGATTGACGGAAGTCATCCTACGGACGTAGGCATGGAGCTTTATGCCAAAGCCTACATGGAGAAGATTACGGACATACTGGACCTGCACCCACTGAGTGATTATCTGCCCGTCAGACAGCGCAGGGAGCCCAACGTCTATGAGTGGAATGAGCGTCATGAATCAGTCCTCCAACGCAATCGCACCATCCAACCAGATGTCATGATGATAGGCAATTCCATCACCCATTATTGGGCTGGAGAACCATCACACCGCATACATCGTGGCACAGAAGCGTGGAACAAGCTCTTTGAAGGCCTGAAAGTAACGAACATGGGATTTGGATGGGATCGCATAGAAAACGTGCTGTGGCGCATACAACATGGAGAATTGGACGATATACAGCCACGACACATCTGTCTGATGATCGGAACCAACAATATCAGCATTCGCGAAAGTAATGAAAAGATAGCGCAAGGCATTGTGGAACTGGTGGATGTCATTCGACGTAAACAGCCACAGGCACACATCCATGTGCTGAAAGTTTTTCCACGAAAAGATATGAACAATGCTGTGAGAGAAGTCAACCGCCTGTTGGAACAGAAACTAAAAACCGATGCACTGACAGAACTCGTGGACCTTACCCCTGTGCTGACACTGAGTAATGGCCAGATAGACCCTACCCTATATGGTAGCGATGGACTTCATCCAGCAACAAAAGGGTATGAAAAAGTAGCCGAAACGCTGAAAAATATCATTAAATAGTGCTAAATAACCAACTATTTATATCAAATTTAATAATGTAACATCTTTTTAACAAACAAGTATTTGATATATAAAAACTATTTCCTATATTTGACGAAGTGAAACGAACATAAACACAAGGAGGGTTTAAACTATGATGTTTAACAAAGAGAGTATCGTTAACAACAGTAGAAAACTGTATGCTGTCATGAAGAAGACAAGTCAGTATTCTTTCGATGATTTGCAAGGACAGAGCCATCTGAATGACACAGATCTTTGTTTGGCTATAGGCCAGTTGATGCAAGAGGGCAAGTTGACCCAACGAAAAGAATCTGGATGTATCTATTATCTGATAGCATGAAAAACAAAATAGCGAGGCACAGTCCTCGCTATTTTTGTTTCATATAAGTGTGTACGCTGGTACTTACAATATCAGGCCTGATTCTCCATGCACAGTGATCAGGTCACCGAATCCCAACTCCTCAGCAAAGTCCTCCACAAGCTCATATTCATCACCTGGCTGTGGGTCGTTCTCCAGATAGTCGATAAACTCTTCATAGAGCTTGTCCACCTTCTGATACTCTTTCTCATTACCATGATACTCGCTCACCACATTGATGCCATAGAGGTTGGCATAATACAGTGAAGCAATCAGCACCATTAGGCGACTGGCATTCACCACCGTCTGTGGCATCAAGTCCAGTTCCTTACTGGGACGTATGGCCGTGAGACTCTCCTGCTCCTGACGGGTAAGGAAAAGCAACTGGAGAGGTCTGAGTTGTGGATAGTCGAAATAGATGCGGTCTTCCACGATCAAGTCGTGTACAAAGTTCATCAACTGGTATGAGAATCCGTTAGCCACACCGAGTTTGAAAGCTTCCAGACTCTCTGCCTTCATCTTTGTGGCAAAGTTGCTGAAGAACACTCCAAAGCGACGATTAAAGTTGCCCAAATTGGTACCTGTAAATTCCACCACCTTATTCTTTCCACGCGTGCGAGCCTCCTGCACCATTTGCAGGCGAATCAGCTTACGCAGTACCAGATAATCCGTAAAAGGCAAGTTGGACTGATACTTTATCTCATGCGCCTCATTGCTCTGTGCCTTAGCCACTTGTAAAGTAGCAGAATGCACGATGTTGTCATCGGCTTCTATCTGGATAGTCTTCCCATCGACCTGTTCCAACTTTGCTTTGAGGGCATCAACCACTTTTTTGGAATCGATCTCTCCGACCAACTTCTCTGCCAGTGAAATCAGCAGGCGCAGCATGTTGTCACGTGCTCCAGAATTGTCCACTACCTGCAAGCTCTTCTGCGCACCATCCAGACAAGCTTGGAATGCTCTTTCCGTATCATCCTGCTGGAAGTAAGCCAAAGCCCTGCCATAATGTGCATTCACATAGTAAGGATTACGCTCCAGTGCCTGTTCAAAGAGGCGGATGGCTTCGCCATACTCCTTGCGATCAAGGCAAGCAGCTCCCACGTTGGTCACAGCGATAAAGTTCAGCGGGTCGTTCTCCATGGCCTGTCGATAGTAATGCTCTGCCTCCTTGGGCTTTCCAGAAGCCAGATACACGTTGCCCAGTTGCACCAGTGCCGTCATGCCTGCGGGACTGTCTTCCACAGTCAGTTCCACCTGGTCATCAGCTACCTTCATCTCTGGTCTATATGCTAACTCCTCAAATGTTTTTACTAAATGCGCTTTCAACTCTTCCACCGTCTTGGCTTGGAAGATATTCTCCTGGAGTGGTAATGTGATAATCATAGTTTCTTTTATTTTTCTGCTGCGAAGATACGAATATTTTAAAACAAACGCTTATCTTCGCAACAAAAAACCACCACGATGTATCATATCCGTCATACAAAGCCTGAAGAAATCGACTTAGTGCTTATGCTTTTCGACCACGCACGCACCATCATGCGTAGTGACGGCAATCTGCACCAATGGTCGGGTGGAGAGCCGCGTCGAGAATTGGTGGAGAACGATATTCGTCGAGGAAACAGCTACCTGATGGCGGATGATGAAGGGAAGGTGGTGGGCACCTTTGCCTTTATCACAAGCATAGACCCTACCTATATTCATATCTATGAGGGCCAGTGGCTCGATGCCGATGCCCCTTATGGCGTGGTGCATCGACTTGCCAGCACACCTGAAAGCAGAGGGGTGGCAAAGGCTTGTTTCGACTGGTGTTTTGAACAGATTCCCAATCTGAAAATAGATACGCATCGCGACAATCACATCATGCAGCACTGCCTCCTGAAAGCAGGCTTCCAATACTGTGGCATCATCTACCTGCTCAATGGCGATGAACGCTTAGCATTTCAGAAACTCTGATTCTCACACTCAATGGCTTTTTTCTTCAGCCTACTCTTGCGCTGATGCACATTATTGATGCTTCCTACCCCCATACCTATGGCTACAGCACGGGTATCTGGCAGTGCTTCCGACAGGCAAAGGTAAAGGATGTCTTGCTCATCGAGTTTCTCATACTGGCGATTCAGTTCCTCGATATAGTCGGCATAGATACCTACGATGTCCTCACGCACATTCTCCAATTCTTTCGGCTTCAGGTAAGGCAAGATTTGCTCCTTCTCCTCTTTATGCTCTGCCAATGCTATAATACGCTGATAGCTCTCCGTTTGTTGGAAGGCATGGTTGCACAGGTGTAGTGCCTGTTTCTGTAACGATTCAGTTTGTACAGACAGGTGGTCGAGCATCTGGCGCAATTGCTCATTCTCCGCACGCCCTTCCAGTTGCATCTGTCGCAGTTGTGCCATTTCCCCACGACTATCTCTGAGAAGTGTCTGTGTCATTTCCATCTTTTCCAGCGCATTGTGCAGCTGCATCTCTGTGCGCAGTTGCTCCTTGCGCTTCTGGTGGTATTTATGCAGGTAAAGCAGGGTAAGAATGAAAATCACTGCCACACTGGCAAGCAGCATCACCAGTCGCAACTGTTTTTCGCGAGCTTCAGCTTGTTGCACTTGCAGGCGTGTGTTATAGTCGTAAGCCAACTGCTGCACATCCACGCTGCGTTCTTCAGTGTAGAGCGAATCCACATAGTCAGCATACTGTTCCAGATACCCCACTGCAGCCTCATAGTCATCGCGTTCCTGCTCTAAGTCGCTCAATGTGCGCAGCGTCATGAAACGTCCGTCGTAGGTAGTGTCAGCAGCTGCCTGTTCCATATAGCCGATGATACTGTCAAGATCTGCGTCTTCGTCGTACATCAATGCTCCTAACAAGTAATAGAAGCGCCCCATGGGTTCATCTGTAGGTACCATTTCGATGGCTTCACGTTCATAGAACATGGCTGAGTCAGGTGTTTCGAAGAGCTGGTGTGTCAAGGCCATCGAATGCAGATAGTTGGCTATCAGCGAAGAATCACCCGTTGCCCTGGCCAGATTCAGAGCCTTGCGATTATAATACAAGGTAGAATCCTGCTGCTCCGTCATGGCATAGTAAGAGCCTATGTCCTTCAGCGTCAGGGCACTGTCAAGCGGTGTATCCACCACCTTCATCAGTTCCCTGTAAGTCTTGAGGCTTTCATCGTAGTGCTTATGATCATAGTAGAGGTCGCCCAGTGTAGAGAGCGCAATGCGCCTTGTCTCCCGTTCTTGCGGATAGCGGTCCAAGATCAGCAATGCTTCCTGTAAATGCTGGATACCTTCTTCATCACGCCCCACCTCACTTTCCAAGATCGCTTTATAAAGCAATGCCACTGCCCGCTCCTTCCCTTTATTATAATAGGTAAGGGCAAAGTTTAGCAGCGTGTCGCAGGGAATCAACGAGTGGCGTGACTTGTCTGTAGCACGAGCCAGCAATAAGGCAAACTTCGCTTTGCTACTACCCGACAGCGTCTTAGCTTCTGGCAAAGTGGTTAAGAGCTCCCTGGCGCTATCTGGAGCTGTATAAAGCAACGCCTCTGCTTGCTTGAAGGCCGCAGGCTCCTCTGCCTTTTGACAAGCAGCCAAGAGGCAAAATACTATTATAATAGGGAGAATTGTTCTCATTCTAACCATATCTTGATTTTGGCTAAATACTTTTCTGATTCTATCTGCAAATAGTAAGGATAGTCTTCTGCTTCTGGTATATAGACATCCAGCGGATGGTCTTTGTCTATCAGCTCTATATTCTGCGTGAAGATGACCTTGTAGCTTTGGTCTTGAATGAAGAGATAGGCCTGCTCCATGAAGCCTTCGCAATGGATATGGAGGTCGGTACCATCTACTTCAAGAGTGGCTTCCAAATATTCGTTATTCTCTTCTGGCTCTTGAGTAGTTCCACTTAAAGCCGTTCTTTTTTCTCCAGTGGAATACACCATTTTAGGCTTCTTCTTGCCAGACTTCACCAGTTCCACTGTGGAAAGTTGAACAAACTCCTCACTTTCATCATGGCTACAACCAGCCATGATGAGAGTGAAAAGTAATATCATCCCTATTTGCCAAAAAAATCTCATGCCACAAAGATAAGTATTAACTATGATGCAATCATCATAATACTATCTTAATAAGTGCTAACGAGTAAAAAAACTTTTCAACTTCAGAGGTTCTGATTATTATGCTCTAATGCAGAGGCTTATATTAATAACTGACATAGATATACTCTGTCTTTGAACCAATATATGAAGTAGCGCTATAAACGCGGCATGTTAGAGCCAATACACCAGATTGGCCACTATTCAGATAAACACTGACATTACCAATGGGACTATTAGCAGTATTAGGGGTTACATACCAGCTATTACATGTACCTGTATATGATCCACTCCAATAATAATCGTATGAGGTGTTATAGGGAGAAGCTGTAAATGTTGTGCCTACATAGCCTGTTCCACCAGAATCAAGCGATGTTTGACCTCCAGTAAGAGAAACAGAACCGGAATTAGGATAACTTACGGACTGTGCCATAGATAGGGCTGAGTACATATTCAGCAAGCCATGACCAACTTGACTGTTCCATGTACCGCCTTCTTTTGAGGTAGAACTAAAAGTATAGGGTAGTGACTTGTTGGCTGAGCTTTGAAGAATGAAACCAACTTCATCATAATATAGATTGGGGTTCTTAGCCAGTATTAATGCTGCCACACCAGAGACATGAGGTGTTGAAGCTGAGGTGCCCCAGAAATCAGAAATATAAGTGTTTCCCGTTGTTGTAGTAGGGATGTTGCCCCCAGGGGCTACAATATCAAGGTTCGTTCCATAATTACTAAAGTTTGATCTATATCCATTATAAGAGGTAGCCCCAACTGCTATAACTCTACGTTCGGGAGTGTAACGTGCAGGGAAACGCATTGTGGATGAATTATCATTTCCTGAACTGAATACTAAAATACACCCTTTCCCATCTCGTCCATTCGTTATGGAATAATTAATCGCAGAAGAAAGTGAAGTAGAAAAAACAGATTGGAATCCCCATGAATTATTGATTACATGAGCTCCCTGATTAGTAGCTTTAATAATTAGTTCTGCAGCTTTCGCCTGACTGGCCGCATCATCATTAAAAAAATGACTCAATGACATAATCTTAACTCCTGAAGCAATTCCTGCTATACCTATGGTATTATTTGTAACAGCACCTAAGATTCCTGCCACATTTGTTCCATGTGAATTATAAACAATACTTGGACTAGAATTATTCACCCCATCCCAACTAAAAGAATGAAATGTCAAATCCGAGTGTGTCAACTCAACACCCGCATCAATTACCGCTATTATGATATTGCTTGCATTGGGTATGAGGTTTGCATTGGCAGCTTCGTTGTAATTAATGTCATAATTTGGCGAATAGCTACCATATTGGTTTTGGTATTGCAGGTTCCACTGGGAGTTGTATAACGAATCATTGGGGGTAGCTAAAGCAAAAGACATGAATGAAGGCTCCGTTGCTTCGAACAATCCTGTTTCATATAAACTATTCGCAACCTCAAGCGCATTCCCTTTAGAATCTCTGTTACATGCCAAAACATACATGTCAGGCAATTCTTCATATCTACTTATGATATTAACTTTAGATTCTTGGGCTAATTCCTCCAATATTTTCAAATCGCTTGTTTTATTTAGAAATACGTAAAACAGGTTTGTCAAAGGGAAGGTATCTTTTCCATTGTCAGCATAATAATATGGAGCTGCATAAACCACTCCCGGAATATCATATGCTCTTTCTGGGCTGATATCAGCTTCTACGGTCAAATGATTTAAAAATGCTTTTGATTCATCGCCATCTGTGAGGTCGATACCACTATGGTAATATTTTTTGATAGATGATGGTTTATAGCCTATCTTTTCCCTTTCTAAATAGGCAATAATAGCATCTTTGTCTGATGTTTTGATAATAATATAAGACTTATTAGGTACTTGCTTTATCGGCATTTTTTCTCCTCGATACCAATAATAGTCCATCTTTTCAGAATCTTCACCTACTGTACGAGTGTTAACCTTATCAATTTCTGAGAAAACCTTCATGTCATCTTGACAAGAAAACATGGTCAATGCTAATGAAATAAAAGCTAATAATAAAAAATGAGAATTTTTCATACTTTTGGTAGTTTTTATTGTTTATAATTAGGCTGATTAACATAATGCACTTGCTCCAAGCCCATGGGAGCATGGCTGTGACCAAAGAACTTTACCAGACTCATGTATCTTATTTGCAATTTCCCAAGTACTCCCTTCAGAATCTTTTGTACACCATATGAAATAGATGTTGAAGAGATCTGTTCTGCCCATAATCTCGACCTTATAGTCTTTTATTATCTCTTCTAATGCAGACATGGAGCCACCGAATGATACCATGATTTGATTTGATATAGCGAATGGACTTCCACCCCAGACATTTGTCACAAGTGGGGAGATATAGATAGCATCAGTGAGCTTCTCTTTAAGGGTCTGGCATGGGATGTCGACTCTTATCCAACGACAATCATCAGGATAGTCATAAGCACTCCCTTTTTCAATAATCAAGTTGGTCTTTTCGCTATAATCACCCACTTCGATAGTAGAACAATCAACGCCAAGTTCATTTAAGCTATTAAACAGGGATTCTTTGTCTTTCTCATAGAACAATACAAATGAACTATTCTCCACATAGGAAAGATATATTTTATACCCGTTTTTATACTCGCCGTACCAGTAATAAGGCCGGTCGTCAGCGTCCCGTGTTTCCACACCTTTGACGCTACTGCTCGTTTCTTGTGGCAGAAGAATTTCTTCTTCCGTATCATTGCTGCATGCTGCAAACAGCGGCAGCATCAGCGTCATCATAAATAAATAAACAAATCGTTTCATTGTAGTAGCATTTTAATCATTAAACAAAAACTTCGTGTGTGAATGCACATCGCAAAGATAGGGGTTTACTGCATAGCCACCAAAGAAAAAGTCTGACAAGCGAAATTAGAAAGCGGTTGATAATCAGGCTATTCGTTTTTAGAAGTCTGACAAATGAAGAAAAATGCTTTTGCATCTTCTCAGAAACGCAGGCAATTATTAAAGAAATGTCCAGTGTTACTGCAAAAATGCTTCAATAATACCTATGGTAATGCTTGACATTTCTGCAACAACTCCTTGCGTTTCTGAAAAGCTTTCTGACTTTTGGTAAATTAAGCACACTTGCTGTAATCTGGTAGAAATATAAGTCATGAAATCTGCATATGGTATCTTTTGCAGTCTCGTGAAGACACCAAAATGTATATCATTCCATCAGGAATAAATCGTCAAGGGTTACTTGATAATAAATTTCAGCAGCATACTGGTTCCTAAACAATCCATAAGGCGTAATCCAAGTTGGCAGAATACCACTTTTAGTATTGGATTCACGCTGAAATGCGGCTATACGATTCCTCATATTCATCGCTTCGCTTGCTGTAATAGTGTATAGAGCATAAGTGAATTTTATTTCACAGAGGTTTATCAGGTGGTCTGCTCGTTCTATTATCATATCAATCTGTGCTTTAGGAGATTGACTGCTGCGCCAAGAATAGTATTCTACAGCGATGCGATCAAGCCCTAATGCGTGGCGGATTTGAGCAATGTGCACATAGCATACATGCTCGAATGCAAGCCCCATCCAGGTATTAAGTGCAGGAGTGTTCAGGTGCTGCTCCCAATAATCCTCGGAAGTAAGCTTCTTGGAGAAGTTTAAATGAAAGAGGCTAAAAAGATCTACTAACTGGTAATAAGCATCATTGGTTTTAGGCTTTCCGTTTCTCTTTGTCATATAGCGCCTGATAATGTCACAATGAACTAAATTCTCCAGTTGACTGGTAAGAGTGCCGCTTGATGGTATTTTCAATGCTTCGACTATTTCCCCTCTTGTCAATCCTTGCTTGTTCTTCCCCAACAGCTCTATTATACGTAGATATCCTTCGGGCGACTTGAACAGAGAAGCATACAGCCGATGATATTCTTGACCAAGTTCGGCATGTTTACTAAAATATAGCCGATCTATATTTTGCGCTAGGCTCTCACGACCATTTAGAAGACTTAAATAATAAGGTATGCCCCCAAACATCATGTAGGCTTCTGCTATAATTGAACGGGACCAATGGATGTTTCTTGACTCTAAATATTTCTCAGTTTCTCCAAGAGTGAACTGATGCAAGCATATAGAATGGGTTATTCTGTTGTGTAAGCCTCCGTGGTTGTCAATTATGTTGTCTATCATCCAGGATGTTGCAGAACCACAAACGATGAGAATTACATTGTTTCTCATGCATGCCCAAGTATTCCAGAAATAAGCCAAAGCACGTACAAAACCAGATTTTGGGGTATCAAAGCATGGTAATTCATCTATATATATCACACACTTGCCATTGTCATTTCTATGCTCTAAGACTGATTTCAATAATTCGAATGCTTGAAGCCAATTCTTAGGTTGAGAGCCAGAATAGCCTGCTTGAATCAGCGAAGCGGTAAAAGAGAATAGTTGTTCATCTTTCTGTCCATCAATAATTCCTGTGGCTGAAAAGGCAAACTGATGGTCGAAAAACTGCTGAATCAAGTATGTCTTACCCACTCTTCGCCTTCCATATACAGCTACAAATTCTGCCCTCTCTGAAGAGCAGAGATCTTGTAGGATACTGATTTCTCTTTCTCGTCCTATAATCCCTTTTTCCATATTATATGCTTTTTACTTGTGACAAAGATAAGGAAATCTTCAGAATAAATCCCCAAAATCGCATATAAATTTCGAAAATGGGGAGTTATAAGTTCGATAAATCCCCAAAACTGCCTAAAAATTGCGAAAATGGGGAATTATAAGTTCTCATTTGCAAATATGTGGCATGTTTTTGTGTGAAGTCTATTTTTAAAAATGAATTTTCAAGAAAACACCTCACACCTCACCTTTTGGACGTAATGCTTTAACATACATACACTTACAGCGGTGAGGTGTTGATGGCACTCCTCACCACACCTCACCTTCTTGAAGGGTTTTATAAAGTAATAAGGGTGAGGAGTGGTGAGGAGTGGTGAGGTGTCATTTCAACACCTCACCCTTAGGAATGCATGTAAATTATTAGTTAATTCGAAAAAGGTGAGGTGTGAGGTGTTTTTTGCATATTTCGTATGGAGAATAGGCATCTTACTACAACTAATATGTGCACCTTCATGCTCAGTCACGCGATGACTGAGTTAAGTCCTAACCTTGACTTAGCTAAATCCTAACGCTGACTGAACTAAGTCATAACGTTGACTGAGCAGAGAGATAACGTATCAATAGACAATACATCAAGTATGATCCCAATAAAGGAAGCATTCTTTACACCCGCAACGCCCGCATGGCATTGAGCACTGCCAAGACGGTGACACCAACATCTGCAAAGACTGCCATCCACATGGTGGCAATGCCAAAGGCAGCCAATAAAAGTACGGCAACCTTGACACCAATGGCAAACCATACGTTCTGACGGGCAATAGACAAAGTGCGACGAGCAATCTTGATAGCTAAAGCAATCTTCGAAGGCTTATCGTCCATCAGCACCACATCGGCTGCCTCGATGGCTGCATCACTGCCTAAACCTCCCATCGCAAGCCCTACATCGGCACGTGCCAGCACAGGCGCATCGTTGATGCCATCGCCCACAAAAGCCATAAAGCCATCTGTATGCTCATGCGC
Source organism: Bacteroidaceae bacterium (assembly GCA_017650045.1). Taxonomy (GTDB): domain Bacteria; phylum Bacteroidota; class Bacteroidia; order Bacteroidales; family Bacteroidaceae; genus Bacteroides. The sequence goes on from JAGCFP010000043.1 coordinate 39,161, forward strand.
ATACTGCTCCACCAATGCCACCTTATCTGTAGGCAAGAGCTCCGCATGGTATTCAGACAGTCCGAGTTTCTGCGCCACATGGGCAGCCACTGCTTTCCGATCGCCTGTAAGCATCACGATACGCCCTACACCTAAATCACTTAATGAGGAGATGGCTTGGGCACTGTCATCCTTGATACGATCATTTATCACGATATGTCCTGCATAAACGCCATCTACTGCAACGTGGATAATGGTGCCCACATGCGTGCAGTCGTGCCACTGAGCGCCTATGGCTTGCATCATCTTTTCATTGCCTACGCATACCAACTGCTCTCCTACCCGAGCCCGAATTCCCTGTCCGGCTACCTCTTCGACTTCAGTCACACAACAGCCATCAGTAGCTTCCTCTGGGAAAGCATCACGTAGGGCTGCCCCTATGGGATGGGTGGAATAATGCTCCACATGAGCTGCCAAATGAAGCAACTGGTGTTCATCGAACTGGTCGGGATGCACGGCTTCTACAGCAAACTGTCCGTGCGTAAGGGTACCTGTTTTGTCGAACACCACAGTTCGCACCTTTGACAAGACATCCAGATAGTTGGCCCCTTTCACCAGGATACCACGACGCGAGGCTCCTCCAATGCCACCGAAGAATGTGAGGGGAACGCTAATGACCAAGGCACAAGGACAGGATACCACCAGAAACATCAAGGCACGATAGAGCCAAACGGCAAAGGTATCAGCAAAAGCTCCTGACAACAATGGTGGAACAAAAGCCAGCAAAACGGCTGCCAACACGACAATCGGTGTATAGATACGCGCAAAGCGTGTGATAAAAGCCTCGCTCTTAGACTTATGCTCGCCAGCGTCCTGTACCAGACGAATGATCTTGGAAGCAGTGCTTTCGCCAAAATCCTTAGTGGTGCGCACACGAATCACGCCTTGGATGTTCACACAACCAGAGATTACCTCATCGCCCACAGTAATCATACGAGGCATGCTTTCACCCGTCAGGGCAACAGTATTCAGTGAGGTTTCACCCTCTATCACCACACCATCGAGGGGTACTTTCTCCCCTGGTCGGATGATGATGGTTTCTCCTATTGCCACCTGTTCCGGACTTATCGACAGTACTTGTCCTTCACGCACGACATTCGCCACATCGGGCCTGATGTCCATCAAATGCGAAATGCTCTCCTTGCTTTTTCCTTCAGCGTAGCCTTCAAAAAGTTCGCCCACTTGAAAGAAAAGCATCACAAATACGGCTTCTGGGAATTGTGTGGCAGCACCAGGCAAGAAACCTATACATAAGGCTCCAATGGTGGCCACAGACATCAGGAAATGCTCATTGAAGGCCTCGCCATGCAACAGCCCTTCTGCAGCCTCCTTCAGCGTATCATGCCCAATCAGTAAGTAAGGTATCAGATAGATAAACAGCAATTGCCAGGTGGAGAGGTGGAATGTATGCTCTATCAGTACGGCCACTATCAGTAGCACTGCACTGAGTATGATAAGCATTAATTTCTGACGCAAGCTTCCCTCATGATGATGCTCATGGTGATGCTCGTGATGCTGCTGGCAGCATTCATTCGATGCTTCGTGATGATGAGAAGATGACATAACTAACTATTTCTGATTTCTTGATGCAAAGGTAGGAAGTTCTTATTACAACTAAGTTGCAAAGTTCGTAGGGTATTATTATCTTTGCATGATAATAAATGATTCTTGGATTTATGAAAAAATACAAACTTTGCTGCATCGGACATATCACACAGGATAAAGTGGTGACACCTAACGATGTGGTGGAAATGCCTGGGGGTACGGCTTACTATTTCGCCAAAGCCATGAGTCGACTGGATACCTCTGGATTCCAACTGATCACAGCGGTTGGTGAGGAAGGACTGCCTGCGGTAGAGGACATACAACAGGCTGGCATCGCAGTGGAATGTAACCAGTGTGAGCATTCGGTTTGTTTTGAGAACATATATCACAGCATCAATCAGAGCGACCGTACGCAGCGCGTGACTGCAATGGCTACTCCTTTCACTCTGGAGATGCTGAAAGCCGTAGATGCTGAGATCATCCATTTAGGAAGTCTGCTACAAACCGACTTTTCCTTAGAGGTTATTCAGTCGTTGGCTTCCAGAGGAAAGGTATCTGTGGATGTTCAGGGATTCCTCCGCGAAGTCAAGGGCGAAGAGGTATATGCCATCGACTGGAAAGATAAATTGGTGGCCTTACGTTATATTCACACGCTGAAGGCTAATCGTGACGAGATGCTGACCATCACAGGATGCGACGAGCCACATGAGGCAGCGTTGATGTTGGCTGATTGGGGCGTCAAAGAAGTGGTGCTGACCTTTGATGAAGAAGGCTCTTTGGTCTATACCAAAGGTGAATTCATCGATATACCTGCCTACCCTACCATCAATGTAGTGGATGCTACAGGATGCGGAGATACATATATGGTAGGTTACCTTTATCAGCGCAGTAAAGGTGCTCCTGTCTATGAAGCTGGTTGTTTCGCAGCAGCCATGTGTACCATCAAGTTGCAAGGATATGGCCCTTTCAATGGTAGCGAACAGACTGTAAGACAGATCATGAGCAGCAGTAATTCGCTGGAGAAGTTGGTTGCCAATGTTAAGTTTGGCTATTCCAAGAGATTATAAGCAGACATATTCATATAGGAAAAGGAGGCACTGTGATGTGCCTCTTTTTTATGGTGGTATAGGGTACAAAAAAATAGCCCCGTCTCACGACGGAGCTATCACAACACAAACACAAAATAAAACACGACAAAACTATTATAATTACCTTATACTTAGGGAGTATAAATCTCTCATTTTATATTCACATACCAAATGAAAGATATGAGGGTAATATAAAAACTTGTATCTTTTATTAGCTTATTCTAATAAATCTCTTCTTACTTATTGAATACCTGTTTCACGCAAGTGTACTTGCCACTTCCATGCGCTACGCAATGTATCCTCTATGGTTTCCTCAGCATGCCACCCTAAAACCTCATTGGCTTTCTTTGGATCTGCCCAAACCTTTACAATGTCACCAGCTCGACGACCAGCGATCTTGTAATTAAGTTTCACACCTGTGGATGCCTCGAAAGCATGCACCAACTCCAACACAGAAAGACCACGACCGGTTCCAACATTGAACACCTCTACAGGTTCTTCCTGCTTCTTCTGGAGTATGCGACTTATGGCATGAACATGTGCCTTAGCTAAGTCAACCACATTAATATAGTCACGAATACAGGAACCGTCAGGTGTATCATAATCATCCCCAAATACGCTCAACTGCTCACGGATTCCCATGGCTGTCTGCGTGATGAATGGTACCAAATTCTGAGGTACACCGTTTGGCAACTCCCCTATCAGACCTGATGGATGCGCTCCTATGGGATTGAAGTACCTCAGCAAAATAGCACTGATAGGTGCTCCAGACTTCACATCATCCTGAATGATAGCTTCACAAATCTGCTTCGTATTTCCATAAGGCGACTCCGCTTTCTTTATCGGAGCACTTTCTGTAACTGGAAGCACATCTGGCTGACCATATACTGTACAAGAAGAAGAGAACACTATGCCTTCCACTCCGTATTGTGGCATCAAGTCCAAAAGATTCAGGAGCGAACCCAGATTGTTGCGATAATACATCAACGGTTTCTGAACCGATTCTCCTACAGCCTTGCTTGCCGCAAAATGAATGATGGCGCGGATACCCGCATATTTCTCAAAGACATTTTTAAGAGATTCCTTATCCAAACAATCAACTTTCTCAAATGAAGGACGTTCTCCGGTAATCTGTTCGATGCTATCTACAACTTCTTCGCGAGAGTTACTCAGGTTATCTACGATGACTACTTCGTACCCTGCATTTTGAAGCTCTACAACAGTATGTGACCCAATAAAACCTGTACCTCCTGTGACCAGGATCTTGTCTTTCAAAGCCATCTTAAAAATTGCCTTTTACCGAAATATGCTGCAAATATAATTCTAATTTTCTAATTAACAAGGAAATAATGAAAAAAAATGTAATTAAATTTTAACTACACCACTAAATCCCATAAATGCCATCGCCATGATACCTGCTACGATTAAAGCAATGGGTGTTCCTTTCATGGCCTTTGGAACATTAACCAATGCCAGACTTTCACGGATACCTGCGAACATGATAAGTGCCAAACCAAAGCCCAAAGCAGTGGAAAAAGCATAGACTACGCTCTGCAACAAATTGTATTCTTTCTGAATCACCAGAATAGCTACACCCAAAACGGCACAGTTAGTAGTAATCAAAGGCAGGAATACGCCCAATGCCTGATAGAGCGATGGAGAGATCTTCTTCAACATAATCTCCAACATCTGTACCAGAGACGCGATAACCAAGATAAAGGTGATGGTCTGCAGGTATTGCAACTCAAAGGCATTCAGCACATAATACTGAATGAGGAAGGTCACAATCGTAGCAATGGTCAGCACGAAAGCCACAGCAGCACTCATGCCTATCGCAGTGTCTATCTTCTGTGAAACACCCAGGAATGGACAAATGCCAAGGAACTGCGAAAAGACGATGTTATTAACAAAAACCGCAAATATAAATAGCAATATATATTCCATAATAATGAGTTTTTAGTTGGTTATGCTTTTGAGCTCTTAATCTTGTTGAACGCTGCAATGAGATAGCCCAGCGCGATAAATGCACCTGGAGCCAACACAAAGAGCAACATACCATAGTCTTCAGGAATAAGGCCCAGACCAAAGATCTTACCTGTTCCAAGCAATTCACGCACGGCACCAAGCAATGTCAGTGCAAAGGTGAAACCCAAGCCAATACCAAGTCCGTCGAAGAAAGAGGCTACTGGACCGTTCTTAGACGCAAAGGCCTCTGCTCTACCAAGAACGATGCAGTTCACCACAATCAGCGGAATGAACAAACCCAACGTGGTATAAAGTGCAGGGGTATATGCCTGCATCACCATCTGAAGAAGGGTCACGAAAGATGCAATTACCACAATAAAACATGGAATGCGGACCATATCAGGAACGATTCTCTTGATGGATGAAATCACCGTATTGGAACAAATCAACACAAAGGTTGTAGCCAATCCCATGCTCATACCATTGATAGCAGAGGAGGTGGTACCCAGTGTAGGACACATACCCAACATCAATACGAAAGTGGGATTCTCCTTAACTATACCATTGATTAATACTTTCAAATTACTCATATTCTGTCCTCCTATTATTTAGTTAGCCGACTGAGTGGCACCACTCACAGCATCGGGACTGCCCTTATAAACCTTGTATGCATTATTCACAGCCTTCAGGAAAGCACGACTGGTGATGGTAGATGCGGTAATGGCATCTATCTGTCCACCATCCTTGCTCACGGTAAGATCGCCGTTGGCAGGGGTCTTACCAGTGATATCTCCCTTCTGTCCTTTCTTGAACCAGGCATCAGCCTTGGCACCAAGTCCAGGTGTCTCCGCATGGCTAAGCAAAGAGTAATCATTGATCACCCCATCCTTGTCGAAGCCAACGATAATTGTCAGATTGCCACCAAAACCCAGCGCAGTGGATTCCACGGCTGCACCCAGATATTCCCCACCCTTTGTAGCAGGATAGATGGTGTAGTCCACACCCTCTACATTTTCTACACGTTTCTCTGCAATAGGGTCATTGTCAAAGCCAGGAACCACCGCCGCCACAGCATCGCTTAGTGTCTTGGCGTTTGCCTGTGCAATGGGCTCACGGGTGAGCTCATTCATAAATGCCAGTATGCCTACCATCACAACGGTGATGCCTGTAAGCACCAGCAACATATTGGTCAATGTAGATTCTAACTTTTTCATTTCTTTATAGCCCTGCTGCTGAAGCGGGTCGGTTTAATATAATTATTAATAAGCGGGGTGAATGAGTTCATAATCAGAATGGCAAAACTCATACCCTCAGGATAACTTCCAAACAAACGGATAATCACGGTAATCAGACCTATGCAAACACCATAGATGAGTTGCCCCTTCGGATTCATCGGAGAGGTGACATAGTCTGTGGCCATGAAGATGGCACCCAGCATCAGACCACCCGTAAGCAGATGCGTCACAGGAGAGGCATAAAGCACGGGATTCACCAGATACATGATGCCAGAGAACACAAAGACTGTTACCAAAATACTTACAGGAATATGCCACGTAATGACCTTCTTCCAAATAAGGTAGATACCTCCCAGTATCAATGCCAACGCACTGATTTCACCAAAGGAACCAGGATTATTTCCAAGGAATAAATCCAAAGAAGAAGGCAGTTGGTCGAGTGACACGCCTGGAGCTCCAGATATAACTCCTTTCATGATACCAAGAGGCGTGGCACCTGTCTGCACATCTGTATAGTGCATCCATTGTCCTGCTATTGGCCAAGTGGTCATCTGTACTGGGAATGATATTAACAGGAAAATACGACCCACGATGGCAGGATTGAAAGGATTACAACCCAACCCGCCAAAGCTCATCTTTGCCACACCTATGGCAAACAAGGCACCTAAGAGGATAATCCAGATAGGTAGATTGGAAGGAAGGTTGAATCCTAGCAACACACCTGTAATGGCAGCAGAACCGTCAAGGATCGTCGTACGTTCGCGTTTCAAGATAAATTTCACGATAGCCCACTCAAAGAATACGCAAGCAGCCACAGAAGTGAGCATGACAATCAAAGCTCCAAGACCAAACATGTAGAGTGAAACCAAGAATGCAGGTATCAGCGCTATAAGTACTGCATACATGTTCCGCTGCACACTATCGTTCGCATGGTCATGGGGTGAAAGTGATACGATTAACTTTTCCATAATTACCTAATTATTTTTTAGCACTGCGTGAACGAAGGATGGCACCTGCCTTCGCCTTACCCAGATTGATGTAATCCAATAACGGACGATTGGCTGGGCAAGTGAACTGACAAGCACCACACGACAGACAGTCCATGATCTGTTCATTAATTAATCTTTCAAACTCTGCATGCTCTGCAAGTTGTGCCAACAAATAAGGTTCCAATCCCATCGGACAGGCTCCTACGCACTTCGCACAACGGATACACGGCTGTACCTCACCACGACGGGCATCCTTACGATTCATGATGGTAATGCCAGAGGTTCCTTTCGTGGTTGGCACTTCCGTTGTGGACACAGCCTTACCCATCATAGGACCACCACTGATGACCTTACCAGTATCCTCAGGCAGACCACCGCAAGCATCGATCAACTGCTGGATAGGTGTACCAATACGCACCAGCATATTGCTTGGATTAGCCAACGACTTTCCTGTGATGGTCACCACACGTTCTATCAATGGCTTATTCTTTTGCACGGCTTGATAAACAGCAAATGCCGTACCTACATTCTGTACCAAAGCACCGGTTGTGATAGGCAGTGCTCCACTACCTACATAACGGTCGATGATGGCCTGGATGAGTTGCTTCTCACCACCTTGTGGATACTTCATCTTCAGGGGCACAATCTCAATGCCTTGGAAATCCTTGGCAGCTGCCTGCATCTTACTGATGGCATCAAGTTTATTGTTCTCAATACCCACGTAAGCCTTACTTACTTTCATGGCCTTCATCAAGATACTAACTCCAATGAGTATTTCCTCTGGATGTTCCAGCATCAAAGCATGGTCGGAGGTCAGATAAGGCTCACACTCGGCACCGTTGATTACTACACACTCAGGCTTGGCTGTAGGAGGAGGAGCCAATTTCACCTGTGTTGGGAACTGGGCGCCACCCATACCTACGATACCCATCTCTGCCACTTTCTTAACTATCTCTTCTGGAGTTAAGTCGCATTCGCGGACAATCGTATCAGAACGGTCAATACTATCTACCCATTCATCGCCTTGCACATCGATGATGATAGCAGGACGAGGGTAGCCACTGGCATCCACAATATTGTCAATCTTTGAAACCTTACCGCTCACAGAGGAGTAGATGGCAGCAGAAACAAAACCACCTGGCTCTGCTATCTTCTGCCCCACCTTCACTTCATCGCCTCGTGCCACGATAGGTTTGGCAGGTGCCCCGATATGCTGTCCTAACAGTATGTATGCCTTCTGGGGCACTGCTGCCTTGACAATGGGCTTTCCTGCTGAAAGTTTATTTCCGTGGGGATGAACTCCACCAATTGAAAATGTCTTCATTATCTGGTTTACTGAATAATCTGGTTAACAATCTAATTAAACCCTCGCTTTAGGAGGCAGAGGCAGGAAGAGACCATTACTCCAACGACTCTGTGGAATGGTTACCAAGCCAATGCCCTTTGCCGTATAGTTGTCGAACGGACTCTTGGGGACTTCTACCACCTTCGGAGTATCTGCCAACTTTGGAGCTGCTTCCACCTTCTTCTCCAATCCAGATTTTGGTGGCAGAGATTGGAAGAGACCATTGCTCCAACGACTTTGTGGAATGGCTACCAAGCCTATAGCCTTGGCAGTATATCCCATCTTTTCACGCCACAAGTCCTCTGGGGTCTTAGGTTCTTCTTTCTTAGGAACGACAGGCTCTTCTACTTTTGGAGTATCAACCACAGGAGCAGTTTCTACTACAGGAGCAGCTGCAGCAGAGGCCAGCAATGCTGCAATCTTATCCATCACTTCTGCACCACCTACAGAGCAGAACTTCTCTCCTATGCCTCCATCATTCACCACAGCAGCAGCGAATGCGGGACAATCATCGAAACCGCAACCACCACAATTAGCTTGAGGAAGCAATGCCTCAATCGCTGCAGCACTTGGCATGGCCCCACCCTGTAATGGTTGTGCCATTGCAGCAGCTTTAGGAACTTCCACCACCTTGGGGGCTTCTGCCTTTGGAGCCTCAGCCTTTACGACCTTCAATGGAGGGAAGTTCAAATCTATGATAGAGTGCTGTGGACATTCTGAAACGCACTTACGGCATGATTTACACTTGTGGAAATCGATGTAAGCTACATTATTTTCCACAGTGATGGCACCGAACGGACAAGCTTTTTCACACTTTCCGCAAGCGATACAAGCTACAGCACAGGCTTTCTTAGCTACAGGTCCCTTGTCCTTATTCACACAGCGCACATACACGCGACGGTTGTTCTTGCCTTTGTAACGAAGTTCGATAATGCTCCTCGGGCAAGCCTTTGTACAAGCACCGCAACCAGTACACTTCTCATCATCCACCTCAGGAAGTCCTGTTTCAGGATTCATGTGAATGGCATCGAACTTACAGGCTGCCACACAATCGCCACATCCCAAACAGCCAAAGCTACAACCTGTCTCACCACCATACGTAGCAGCAGCTATCGCACAAGTGCGAACACCATCATACTCCGTAAGACGAGGTCTGTGCTCACATGTTCCGTTACATCTCACGACAGCTACCATAGGTTCGCTGGCTTCAGCGGCAAGCCCCATCACGGCAGCCACCTTTTCCATAACGGGCTGTCCGCCTACCGGACAGAATTTCCCTTCTAAGGAACCTGCCTTGACAATGGCACCTGCCAATCCGTTACAACCAGGATAGCCACATCCACCGCAGTTGGCTTGAGGCAACACTTCCGCTACCTTAGCAATGCGGGGGTCTTCATAGACAGCGAATCTCTTGGAGGCAGCATACAAGATACCTGCTGCAACCAGGGCGATGATACCCAGAGAAACCACTGCAATCAGAATTAGATTCATAATACGATATAAAGTTAGTTATAATTTTCCTCAAAAGGAAGTACGGCAAAAGAGAGTTGCTTTTTCATCTTTTCTCTGTTGCTATACAATATTATATAATAAGGTATCAGCATTCCCAAGGCAGAAAGTGCTGCCCATAGGTCATTCTTTATCCACGCAGAGAACACAAAGAGTGAAATAAAGACCACAAAAAAGGGAAAGACTATACCATAGCCCAAAGCTTTCCATCCAATACTTGACGAACCTACAATCCAGACATCCTGCCCCTCGTGGTACAGATATGCAGAAGGGTCATCGACATCCACCATCCGCTCTTTGGCTTCGGCAGAGTTGCAATGACCCTTTATTGTGCAACCTCCACAGGCAGAAGATTTCATGATGCCCACTTGCAAGTGACCATCGCTGACCTCTTTCACTATTCCATGATATCTGACTGTGTTTCCCATGTACTAATACAGATTGCTTTCAGACTACAAAATTACATAATAATTTTCAATTACCAAGTATAGTTGATACCAAAGCTAAAGAGCTCATTTACCTGAATATCACCCCTGCTGCCACTACGAGGTTCAGCACTATCGTCCATACGGGCATGCACGTAGAACTTCGTACTCAGATACTTGTTCACAGCAAAGTTGAAGGTATTCTCCCAGTCGATGCGTGTCCATGTGTAGCTGGTCAGATAGTCCAGACGAGATTCCCAAGTAATGTTCTTGGCAATGTTCCACGTAAACGTTGGCAAAATCTCAGAACCGATGTTGTGGCGAGTGTTCTTATCCTCATCGAGACCATAGCTTTTATGACTAACGCCATCATTGCCAATATAACGCATGGTCCACATAATAGGCGCAATCATCACAGAGAACTTGAAGTTAGGCTTTTCCAACTTATAGTCCATACCAAGACTGACGTTTACATCCAGAGGTGCTAAGAAAGCAGCCTTCATTTCCTCGCTGTTGGAGCCATAGCTTTCCATGAACTGTGTCTTAGCTTCACCAGCAATGGTATAGTACCAATGCTTAGCTGCCTGCAAACCAAACTTACTGTAGAGTCTCAGCAGATCTGTATTTACCAAATAGTCATGATACTGATCTGAAGGTGCACTGGCAATACCCAGTTTTGCATCCAGCATGTTCTCCCATTGTACTTTCTCATTATCATTATAGTCGGCTTTCAACTGTAAGGTAGCTATTTCTGCCACATTGCTTTCACCACCCTTATACCAGTTATCCGAGATATAGTTCTGAGACATCTGGAAAGAACCATTACCAGTGATTTTCCACCAATTAGGCTTGGTAATCTCTGCCACAGCATCCTCCGTCACCTCCTGTGGAATCACCTTCACGTCGAGAATCTCTGCTGTCACCTTGGCCAAGTCCTCTTGCTGTTCTTCAAGACGATCCTCAAAGGTGCCCCCTTCATTGATTTCATTCTCTGTGAAAAGTACCTTGGCAGGATCATTAATGTATGCACTGAGCAAGGCCCCATTTACCTGAGCATCAATACGGTCTTTCGTAGCAAAAGCCTGGTCGTCAATAGGTAACAATGAGAGCATCAAAGCAGATTCAGAGGCCCCATCATTCAAGGCCTTGTCCACTGTAGAATACTGCTCTATCGAACTGTTGAAATAGGTTAGAGGCAAGAAGAGCTTATAATAATCAGAATTACTTTCCACCATCTCTGGATTGTTCAGTGTAGCAAAGTAATGCTCATGGGCACGCGATACTGTGTCAGCCACAAAGTTACTCCCACCAACTGGCACCCATTTCACCATAAAATACTCACCAAGCAGTCCTCCAAGTGAATCTGCTTCAGCATAAACCTGAGTCTTAGTATCAGGTTCAGATACTGGAATTGAGGCTGCCCATGTGTTCGTTGTCAATGAAAGTGACAATGTCGCAACCATCAAGAAAATAGAATTTCGTGTATTCATACTGAATTATGTTGTTAAATTGATTATAGACGACTTACCAACATGCAAATTTAGTTTAAATAGTTTAGTTATCAAACACTGAAGGAAAAATTTCACAAAACTGGCGGACATTCCATGAAAAATGCCTACCTTTGCAAGCAAAATTGCGCTAAGAATAAAAGTAAGAAAAGAAATGGATAAAAATACAATTACCGGATTGGTATTGATAGGCATACTATTGGTGGTATTCAGTTATTTGAGCAGACCTACGGCAGAACAACGTGAGGCACAGCAACGCTACTACGACTCTCTGACACAGGTTCAGCAGCACGAAGAAGAGCTCAAGGCTAAGCAGGAAGCTGCCCTTGCTAATGAAAGGCAAGCCTCTGTGATAGACAGCACAGCGACCTTCTTCAGTGCTACCCAAGGTGCCAACCAGCAAGTGACCATCAGCAACGATATACTTCAGTTGACTCTCAATACCAAGGGAGGTTCTCTCTACAGTGCCGTATTGAATGATTATATGGAGCAGGACAAGGTTACCCCCGTGACCCTTTTCCGAGGTGATGATGTGCAGATGAACTACCTCTTCTACAATACGCGGGAGGCCATCCAGACGAAAGATTACTATTTCTCTCCTGTCAATCGCTCAGACTCCACAGTGACCATGCGCCTCAGCGCAGGGGCCGATAGTTACATCGACTTCAATTACGCCCTACATCAAGGCAGCTATCTGGTGGACTTTACCATCCAAGCACACGGCATGCAGGGCAATCTGGCACAAGGCAACAAGAGCGTGGACATAGAGTGGAACCAGCGTGCTCGCCAGATAGAGAAGGGCTATACCTACGAGAACCGTCTGGCACAGCTCACCTTCATGGACATGGATCGCGACATACATGAGATGAACGCTGCTCGCGATGATGAGAAGCAGCCAGAGGAGACACTCAACTGGGTGGCTTTCAAGAACCAGTTCTTCTCTGCCATCTTCATCAGCGATGCAGGCTTCCAGAAATCAAGGCTAAACTCGAAGATGGAGCAGCGTGACAGCGGCTACATCAAGCATTATAGTGCTGAGATGAACACGGCCTTTGACCCTACGGGTGCAGAGGCTACACAAATGTATTTCTACTTCGGTCCTAACCATTACAAGATCTTAGGTGCCACGGGTAGCGAAATGGGCAAGAGCTGGAAGCTCAACCGTCTGGTTTACTTAGGCTGGCCACTCGTACGTTGGGTGAACCAATTCTTCACTATCAACGTGTTCGACTGGCTCTTGAAGCTCGGTCTGGGTATGGGTTGGGTACTGCTTATCATGACACTCATCGTGAAAGCTGTGGTCTATCCTGCTACTTACAAGACCTATATGAGCTCTGCTAAGATGCGTGTGCTGAAGCCTAAAGTAGATGAAATCAACGCCAAGTACCCCAAGGAAGAAGACAACATGAAGAAGCAACAGGAGGTGATGCAGCTCTACAGCCAGTATCGTGTCAGTCCTATGGGCGGCTGTCTGCCTATGCTCATCCAGTTCCCTATCCTCATGGCACTCTTCTTCTTCGTACCAAGTGCTATAGAACTGCGTCAGCAGAGTTTCCTCTGGGCTGACGACCTCAGTACGTATGATGCCATTGTGAACCTGCCTTTCAACATTCCGTTCCTGGGCAGTCACATCAGCCTCTTCTGCCTCCTCATGACGGTGACCAACACCATCTATACGATGTATAGCATGAAGATGCAGGATACGGGTGCCAACCCACAGTTGTCGGCCATGAAATGGATGAGCATCATCATGCCTATCATGTTCTTCTTCATCCTGAACGACTATCCTTCTGGCCTCAACTACTACTACTTCCTCTCCACCCTCATCACCGTTATTATTATGACCGTGCTGAAGAAGACAACCAATGAACAGAAGCTCTTAGCACAGTTGGAGGCTAACAAGAAGACACAGAAGGAGATGGCTACTGGTGGTGGATTTGCTGCACGTCTGCAGGCCATGCAAGAGCAACAGGAAGCCTTAAGGAGACAGCAACAACAACGAAAGAAATAATTCATTATTTATCATAAGAGACAAAAAAAGCACCTCTGTACAGAGGTGCTTTTTTTATACTTAATTATATGTAATTATCTCAATCTATCCGCAGCCCTAACCATCACCTCATCACGGTAGATGCCCCGGAAAGCCAGGTAGCAAAGGATTATACTAATTGCAGGGAATGCCAAGCCAATACCTGGACGGAAACTGGCATCGTCCATACCACCCTTAAAGGAAAAGATAAAGACTGCAACTACAACGTAGTAACCTACCAGAAGCACGGCATTGAAAATGGTCATGCGTACCTGAAGCATGCGGTTACGGAAAAGGAAAATGGTAGCAATAGAAATCACAGCACTGAGAAATAAGAGTCCAAACAATCCCCAAGTGGATTGAAACTCTCCATTGGCATAGCTAATACCCAAAGGCTTGAGCACATGGGTGGTGATACCATCGGCCTCCACGTAGGAACCTATGGTGATGCACATGGCGATTGCCACAGCCACGGCAGTCAACAACAAATATATAGACTGGATGCGCTGTATCATAAGTCCATTTTCTCCTTATCCTTAGCAGGATTACGGAAGTAAGTTTTACCTTCCATAAACTCTTGGATAGCCATCAGTGTAGGTTTAGGCAACTTTTCATAATAGCGTGAAATCTCTATTTGTTCACGGTTCTCGAAAACCTCTTCAAGGTTGTCGTTGTATGATGCAAACTCAGCGAGTTTCTTAGAGAGGTCATTCTTGATATCCTGACTGATCTGGTTGGAACGCTTACTAATGATGGCAATGCTCTCATAGATATTACCTGTACGTTTCCAAATTTTCTCCAAGTCGCGCACCACCGTGGTGTTAGCGGCATTTGTCTTTCTGTAATCCATTCTTACTAATATAAATTATAAATTATAAATTATCAAATTATCCATTATTCGTCATCTGAGACATTGGCCAACACTTTTTCTGTCTTTTCCAGCATCTCGTTGGCTTCTTTAATGTACTTGCTTTCTGGGAATTCGTTACGGAAAGCATAGCACTCATCCTGTGCATCACGATAGCGTTCGATGCGTCTGCTCAACACACTATTCTCTGCCATCTCATACTTAGCTCGAAGTACCAAGTAGGAAAGCTCCTCACGATGCTCGCTGTAAGGGAAATCATTCAATGCGTTCTGGGCAGTAATCACGCATGCCTGGTAATTATTTCCCAGATAGTTACCCATATTATAGTAGAGGCGAGCGGAATAGAGTTCCTTCTCGACCAACTTATCCTGAAGGTCGAAAATCATGAACTGGGCCTCATTTTTCTTTTCGCTATTCGGGAACAATTCCACGAATGCTTGCAACTCACTGATAGCATTGTAAGTACCGCTCTGATCAAGACGGGCTTCAGGGGAATACAAATAAAGAGATTTGCCAGAATAGAACCTCGCTAACTCAATAAAAGTACCACGTGGATAGGTGGTGACATATTGGGAAAAAGTTTCGTGAGCCATGGTCATGTCATTATCGTTGTAATAGCTCATACCCAACATGTAGAGAGATTCCTCGCCTTTGTCAGAACCCTTCAGCACCACAATGATATCGTTGAGCAGGGTTTCTGCCTTGGTGTATTTCCCTTGTGCGAAGTAAGCCTTTGCTGCTTCGTATTTGTAAGATTGGTCAGGATTGTTCATCAGTTTGTTGAATCCTTGACAGGAACTGAACAAAATCGTGGCCAGCAAAGCGAGTATATAGTAACTTTTCTTCATTCTGAACGAAATAATGCGCAAAGTTAGACATTCGCAACGAATATACCAACACCTCTATCTTAAATTTTCAAAATTTCATTACTTTTGTGCAGTAAAACTGCACGAGCATGAATCAATTCGAACTTACATCGGCCTATAAGCCTACCGGCGACCAACCTGAAGCCATCCAACAACTCACTGAGGGTGTGCTGGAAGGATTGCCTGCACAGACATTGCTGGGTGTCACTGGCTCTGGTAAGACATTTACTATTGCCAACGTGATAGCCAACGTGAACAAACCAGCTTTAATCCTAAGCCACAACAAGACATTAGCAGCACAACTTTACAGCGAATTCAAAAGTTTTTTCCCTAACAATGCAGTAGAGTATTATGTGTCTTATTACGACTATTATCAACCTGAAGCGTACCTGCCAAAGAGTGACACATATATTGAAAAAGACCTCGCCATTAACGACGAGATTGATAAACTGAGATTAGCAGCAACCTCAGCCCTACTCTCTGGAAGAAATGACGTGATTGTGGTATCAAGCGTAAGTTGTATCTACGGCATGGGAAATCCTGCCGACTTCTATAACAATGTGATAGAGGTACAACGTGGAAAAATCTTTAGCAGGAATGTCTTTCTTCGCCGACTGGTAGAGTGCTTGTATGTAAGGAATGACGTGGACCTGAATCGAGGAAACTTCCGCGTGAAGGGTGATAATGTGGACATCTATCTGGCTTACGCGGACCATATATTGCGTATTACTTTCTGGGGGGATGAGGTGGATACCATCGAGGAGATTGATCCCCTGACAAATGTCCGTATTGGGACGTTTGACAACTATAAGATCTATCCTGCCAACCTATTTATGACGAGCAAGGAGAGTACACTGCGTGCTATTCATGAGATAGAGCATGACTTACACGAACGCGTATGTTGGTTTGAAGATCAAGGGCTTATGGCTGAGGCTAAACGACTGAATGAGCGTGTGACCTACGACATGGAGATGCTGCGAGAACTAGGACACTGCTCGGGTATAGAAAACTATTCACGCTACTTTGATGGACGTGCTGCAGGTACACGCCCCTACTGTCTGTTGGACTTTTTCCCCAAGGACTATCTGCTGGTAGTAGACGAGAGTCATGTAAGTGTACCCCAAATTCATGCCATGTACGGAGGTGACCGTGCCCGCAAGGTAAACTTGGTGGAATATGGGTTCCGTCTTCCTGCGGCCTTAGACAACCGTCCGCTAAAATACGAAGAGTTCTTGGAGCTTACCCCACAGACCATCTATGTAAGTGCCACCCCAGCCGACTATGAGTTGGAGCGCTCTGAAGGCATCGTTGTTGAACAAGTCATTCGTCCTACAGGGTTACTGGACCCTCCTATCGAAGTGCGTCCAAGCATGAATCAGATAGACGACCTGATGGAAGAGATACAGCTCCGTGTGGAACGTGAGGAACGTACGTTGGTCACTACACTAACCAAACGTATGGCAGAAGAACTGACAGAGCATTTGCTGAACCTTGGCTTTCGGTGTAATTATATCCACAGCGATGTGGATACCTTGGAGCGTGTAAAAATCATGAGCGACTTACGCGAAGGTATCTATGATGTTTTGGTAGGAGTAAACTTGCTGCGTGAGGGGCTGGATTTACCAGAGGTTTCACTCGTTGCTATCATCGATGCCGACAAGGAAGGATTCCTGCGCTCTGCTCGTTCACTCACCCAAACTGCAGGACGTGCTGCACGAAATGTCAATGGTTTGGTCATTATGTATGCAGACATGATCACGGAAAGTATGCAGAAGACCATCGATGAAACCAATCGTCGCAGAGAACTTCAGCTACGATACAACGAAGCCAATGGAATCACTCCCCAACAGATTAAGAAAGGCAAAAATCTGGATGTATTTAAGGGCTCCATCGAATCGTATGAAGTCAGCAGTGGAACTTCCACTGCAACCAATGCAGCAGGAAAGAAACCTGTTCCTTACGTGGAACAAGAGCATATCATGTCTGTAGCAGCAGATCCTATCTTAGAATATATGAGCAAAGAACAATTGGAAAAGAGTATAGAACAAACTCGTCGTTTGATGAAGAAAGCCGCTAAAGCACTTGAATTCATTCAAGCTGCCCAGTATCGAGACGAATTGTTACGGCTCGAAGAACTATTAAAAATGAAGAAATAAAAAAATGTTCAATGTTCAATGTTCAATGTTCAATATAAAATACTACCTTTGCAAGCAAATAACTAAATCTTCTAATTATAACAATGAGCGAACTAGCACCTTTTAGAGTTTTTTCTGGAACTAATTCCAGATATTTGGCTGAGAAAATCTGTGCAGAGTTAAACTGTCCGCTTGGACAAATGAACATTACCCACTTTGCTGATGGGGAATTTGCCGTATCTTACGAGGAATCTATTCGTGGAAAAATCGTTTTCTTGGTTCAATCTACGTTTCCTAACTCAGACAATCTGATGGAGTTGCTCCTGATGATTGATGCAGCAAAGCGCGCATCAGCACGCAGTATCGTAGCAGTAGTTCCTTACTTTGGTTGGGCAAGACAAGACCGCAAGGATAAACCTCGCGTATCCATTGGAGCTAAGTTGGTAGCTGACTTGCTTTCTGTGGCTGGTATCGACCGTCTGATTACGATGGATCTGCATGCTGATCAGATTCAAGGCTTCTTCAATATCCCAGTGGATCATTTGTATGCATCTTCTGTATTTCTGCCTTACATCGAGTCTCTGAAATTGGAAAATCTGGTCATTGCCACTCCTGATGCAGGAGGGTCAAAGCGTGCCAGTTCTTTTGCCAAGTACCTTGGCGCCCCAATGGTGATTTGTGACAAGAAGCGTGAAAAGGCAAATGTGGTGGCTTCCATGCAAGTTATAGGTGATGTAACTAATGCTAACGTGATTCTTCTCGACGATATTGTAGATACCGCAGGTACCATTACGAAAGCGGCCAACTTAATGTTGGAGAATGGTGCTCATAGTGTACGTGCTATGGCCAGCCATTGTGTGATGTCTGATCCTGCCTCTTTCCGCGTTCAGGAATCAGGTTTGGAAGAAATGGTCTTCACTGACAGTATTCCTTATACCAAGAAGTGCAGTAAAGTGAAGCAACTGAGTATTGCGGCTATGTTTGCGGAAACTATTCGCCGTGTTGTAAATAATGAATCTATTAGTTCGCAGTATCTAATTTGATGTTAACTCAATAATAATTAAAAAAGCGTCAGGTATATATTCTTGACGCTTTTTTAATGCTTCAGCCAACGATCATAATCTTCCATGCGACTGATTATTTGAAGTTTATTCTTTTTCTGTTTCTCTTCTTTCTTCCATTGAATCACGATGTTATGGATAGCTTCATAATACAAATAATTGTTTGTACTCACATAAAGAGAGGAAAGAAGTAACGCATAAGGTATCTCAGCCTTCACGGTAGAAAGCATTGTTTCCATTTCTACGATAATCTGTCCCTTCTCCATTACTCTATCCATAATCATATAAGAAAGAAGAAGTAAGCATAGGCGTTTAGTACGCGTGACGTCCGTATCGACTTCCAGATGCTTGAATGTAGTAATTACTTCATTGGCAAGCGTCTTATCTTTATCATCCAGTGTACCAGCGAAAAAATGTCCCAATCCTTCATGTAGCCCTTGCCAATACTTAGAGGAATCTAATTGGAAATACAAATGTTTCCCCTTTTCGTTCAGTGAAATCAATTCATATTGTCCAGGCTCTACATGCAGCAATGGCACCCAAAGCACATCCTCCACACGTACCACGATATCTTTACGACCCGTTCCGTTATAGCTCACAAGCGTGGCTTCTATACCAGCAAACTGTCCTGAAGTGATACGAATGCGATCGCCCTTGGAAAGTTGTTGAATGGTTGGTTCTATCATAGGAACCTTGTTGGCATAAGCAGCAGCAACCCACTTAAACCTTTCCATCTCTTCATCAGAGACAAAAGGATAACGTGCATAAGGTCCTACTCCCTTACGAGGAAGGAAATTATATTTAGGGAAACGCTTCTTCAACAGAAAGATCTCCTGCACAGAAGAATGAATGAAGACATAATTGTAGAGCAAATAACGACGCTGGCGACTACTCCCCTTTTTATCGTTGGAAGAGGCTGGGATATATGTAGGAGCAAAGAAATCAAACGTAGGCTCTCCAATCTCCTTTCGACGTTCTACTTCAGCACTCAGTTCTGCCTCACAATTACGACTGGTAGCTGGTAGTCTCAAGACATACCAATGAATGTCACGAAGACTTTTCAGATAATCCAGTCGTTCTGGAGAGTCAGACAACTCTGTGATTCTCGTTTTGTTATGGTTGGATGCGGTCATTTTTATAGGTACCTTTACGAATGACATTCCCATTTGCATCTGTTTCAACAAATGGTCCTTCTTTCTTACCATCCTTATATATACATTCCATGCGTGTACCTTCTTTGGATATCTCCACGCCACTCCCGTCTTTCTGTCCCTTGCTGAAGTGTCCGCTATACATGGCACCATCAGCTTGTATCAATTTGCCCTCGCCATCGAACAGATTGTTCTTCCACTGACCTTCATACACATCACCGGAATCCCAACGATAGGTTCCCGTACCACTACGTTCATTGTTGATCCAATCACCTTCATAGACGGCACCATTAGACCACGTATAGGTTCCCTTGCCATTCTGGTATCCATTCTTGAACATGCCCACATATTTATTACCATCGGCAAAATAACAAACACCTTCACCACTACGTTCACCATCTACATAGTTCCCTTCATAGCGGTCACCTGTATTGGAATAATAGATACCTTTTCCATGTTGCACGTCATTCTCCCAATCACCAATGTACTTATCCCCATTGGCATACTCGAAAGTACCTTTTCCAGAACGCTTATTGTCTTTCCAGCCACCTTCATACTTAGAACCATCTTCCCAAGTGAAAATGCCTTGACCTTCTTTTTTGTCGTCTTTCCAGTCGCCTTCGTAACGGGCTCCGTTTTTCCAAGTGTAAGTACCTTTACCTTCACGTTTATCGGCTACCCAATTACCTTCATACACATCGCCCGTGTAATAATACATGGTACCTTCCCCTTGTTGGTAATCCTCAAACCACATGCCATCATAACGATTATTGTTGGCAAAGTAATAGATACCCTTACCATGCTGCTTATCCTGAGACCACTGTCCTTCATACTTCTCACCATCTGTGAAAGTATAGATGCCATAACCTTCACGCATACCTTTCACATAGTCGCCTTCATATGTATCTCCTGTTGGGAATACTGTTCTTCCCTTACCATCTGGTTTATTCTTCTTCATTTCTCCAGAATACACAGAGCCATCTTTGAAGGTATATGTCTTAATGCTGATAGAAGTATTGGAATCGAAAAGATTCCCCAGACCTTGCGCTTGAATGCCGACTGGAAGAATGAGGATAACGGACAATATTATTATGTTCAGATATTTCATTAGTTCAGTAGTTTTGGCTGCAAAGTTATCATTTAAGCAATAAAATAAAAAAGAATCGTGCAAATTATGACATTTTTTTGCCAGAAACGACTTCTTTTAAGGTATCTTGACATAAATAGCGCCTTGCCATCTCCCTTATTTCTTCTGCATTGATCTCTTTGATAGTCGTAAATGTATCAACGAAATGTGTCTTTGGAAGGTTGAGTGTATAGGCATATACCCATGCGTCTAACCAGGAAAAAGAATTTTCGTAGTTACGGCATAAATCACCTATCATATAATTCTTCACCATAGAAAGCTCTTTCTCTGAGACCAATTCTTGTTGCAAACGGTCGATTTCATGATAGACCTCCGCAATGAGTGGACGGACATATTCAGGAGCAGTTTCAGCAGAAATCAACAGCAAGGTATCTTGTGGATAGGGAGCAATGCCAGCGTTAATGCCATATGTATAACCTTTCTCTTCACGAATATTGGACATTAGGCGACTGCCAAAATAACCGCCGAAGATGGTTGTCAGCACACGCATCTTCAGAAAATCGGGATGATTGCATGGAAGTGTCACCATGCCCATACGTACGGAACTTTGCAAAGCTTCTGGTTGTTCTATAAAGAAAGACTTCTGCGCTGCAGTTTCTGGGTTATAATGTTTAGTTGAAACTTTTTCCGTTGTCCTTCCAAACGGGGATTCTCCAAAACGTGAGGTAATCATCTCCACACAAGCTGTAGTCACTTTACCAGCTACGAAGATCGAACAGTTCTTAGAATGGTAAAACTCATTGAAGAATGTCTGCAAAGATAAAGCAGTGATCTTTTTATAATCCTCTTCTTCTGCAGATCTACCATAAGGATGATGGTCTCCATAGAGTGCTTTAAGGAAAACCTTTCGTGCTAAGATATCAGTCTTCTTTAATCCTATATAATACTGCTGTAGATTCGTTGCCACGATAATTCCCAATTCTTTATCAGGGAAGGTGGGGTCTTTCAGCATAGACTCCAAAACATCAAGCGTGGGTTGCAGGTATTTACTCAAAGAATAAAGCGTGATGAAAGCATGACAGCCAGAAACTGACAAATCAAGCCACGCCCCATAGAAATCCAGTTGCTCAGCTATCTGTGCAGCAGTCATGGAAGCCGTGCCTTCACGAAGCATCCTGTTCGTAAAGACTGCTTGCAAAAGTTGATGCTGCTGCCATCTCCCCGCCTCAAAGACAAAATCAATACGTACGATTTCCTTATCTCCTACGTTCAAAATGTTCAATGGAACTCCATTAGGAAGCACCGACTGCTGAGGATATAGCACATTAAACTCTGCAGGTGACTTGATGTCTGGTTGTATCTTTCTATTCAACATGATTCTTCAAAAACTCCTCGGCACGACGAAGGTCTTCTGGGGTATCAATACCTATGGTTTCTTCCTCTGTGAAGCCAACCTTTATCGTATAGCCATTTTCTAACCAGCGTAATTGCTCTAATGACTCTGCCAATTCCAGTGATGATTGTGGTAATGCAGTAATCTCATCAAGCACTGTCCGTTGATAAGCATAAAGTCCGATATGTTTATAAAAAGTATGATGCTTCAACCATTCAGAAGGCTCCACACCACGCAGATATGGAATCACAGAACGGCTGAAATAAAGTGCATGGAAATCCTTATCAATAACCACCTTTACACC
Source organism: Bacteroidaceae bacterium (assembly GCA_017650045.1). Classification (GTDB taxonomy): domain Bacteria; phylum Bacteroidota; class Bacteroidia; order Bacteroidales; family Bacteroidaceae; genus Bacteroides. The sequence continues at coordinate 61,703 of JAGCFP010000043.1, forward strand.
ATTGGGATTCTGAAGTTGCTCCAAAGATGAATCAGAAGGGAATGGCCTTACCAAAGTAGCAATCTGCGTCGAATCGTCATCAAAGCATTGCTTGACAGTCTCTATCTGAGATGGATGAATGAAGGGCTCGTCTCCTTGAATGTTGATGACTACATCAAACTGACCATTTACCTTCGTAGCCGCTTCACGACAACGGTCTGTGCCACTTTTATGCGATGTAGAGGTCATCACCACTTTACCACCAAAAGCTTCTACGGCCACAGCTATACGCTCATCGTCTGTAGCTACATAAGCATCATCCACACATCCCACAACTTTTTCATATACACGCTGAATTACCGTCTTTCCACCAAGCATGGCCAAAGGCTTTGCAGGGAATCTGGTTGATGCATAGCGTGCAGGTATAAGTCCTAAAAATCGCATTGTCTTTTTATTAAGTTCGGCAAGTCCTTCTTGAATGTAGGTTCTTTTTAAATCTTCCGCTTTGAATACCTCCTTGTCACTTGCCAATAAATCCAAATCAATCTTTATTATTTCACGTTCTTTTTCTCCAGGCATTCTTCCTACCTCCTCCTCTATTCCCTTTAAGATACGAATAATCTGGGAAGCAGGCAAAGATGAAGAAAACTGTGCAACCTGGTCGAGAAAAACAGATGGATTATGCAATCCTAAGGGTTGGGTCTTCCTGACGGTACTGTAACGTATGTCTGGGAAAAATGTATCAAGAGCATGGTGCGCTTTCTGCAAATTGATTTCTGCAGCAGTATTACTTCCTATAGAAATCTGATACCTCATTACACCCAATCACATCAGTCGAAAATCTCATCCAGACCTACTCCTGCTGGCACCTCACTGACTATTTCAGAGTCGTCATGACAAGGGTCAAAACCTGAAGGGAAGGTGAATCGATCTTCTTGCGAATATCCTAATTCTGGGTCTGCAAACACTTTGTTCATATACTTTGCCCAGATAGGTAATGCCATAGAAGCACCTTGACCAAATGCCATCGTATCAAAATGGATGTCACGATCTTCACCACCTACCCAACAACCTGAAACAAGTGTAGGAGTGAAACCCATGAACCAGCCATCAGAATTGGAGTTAGTGGTACCAGTCTTGGCGCCCATATCGGCAGTGATGTTGTAACGTGAACGAACTCGACCACCTGTACCACCATTCACCACAGCACGCAACATATCCAACATCTTATAGGCACTGTTCTGACTGATAACCTCATTCATATCAGCAGTGAACGTCGCCAAAATATTACCATCGCTATCCTCTATTCTAGAAACAAACAGTGGAGCTATACGGATACCTTTATTTGGAAAAGCAGTATAGGCACTTACCATCTCTCCTACAGAAATCTCACAAGGACCCAAACAGAGGGAAACAGTAGGATCTATTTGCTGATTGCGCACTCCAAAACTATGAATCAGTCGTTTTAAGCTATATGGACTAAGCCTGCTCATCAGATAAGCAGTAATCCAGTTGTCTGAGTTCTGCAATCCCCATTTCACCGTCACCACTTCTCCATAACGACTACGACTGGCATTTCTTGGAGTCCAAGCTCGTCCGTTTTCGTCTAGCAAAGTATATTCCACATGACGCACAGGGTCACATGGAGAGATGCCACTTTCCATAGCCAACGTATAGAGAAATGGCTTGATGGTAGAACCCACCTGACGACGTCCTTGCATGGCCATATCATACTGGAAATAATGGAAGTTCGGCCCACCAACATATGCCTTCACATGACCATTTCTTGGATCCATCGACATAAATCCAGAACGCAAGAAAAATTTGTAGTAACGGATAGAATCCATAGGGGTCATCACCGTATCAATCACACCGTCCCAACTGAATACGGACATTTCCTGAGGAGTATTGAAAGCAGTATTGATTTCGGCTTCAGTAGCACCAGCATTATTCATTACACGGTATCTCTCCGACTGGCGCAAAGCTCTGTTCAGGATCTCGTCCACTTGCTGCTGAGAGAGTTGGGAAGTATATGGAGCCGTCTTCCTACCTTTCTTCTCCTTGAAGAATTCAGCCTGTAACTCCTTCAGATGTTCCGTCAACGACTCCTCAGCATAGCGTTGCATTCGTGAATCAATGGTAGAGTACACCTTCAATCCGTCCGTATAAAGATTGTATTTAGAACCATCTTTCTTGAAGTTCTTTTCACACCATCCATAGAGCGGATTATTTTCCCAATCCAAAGAATCCTCATAATATTGCTGTGCCTGCCAAGAACGATAGTTGGCCTTATCAGGTTTTTTTGCTGTAAGTACCCCACGAAGATATTCACGGAAGTATGGTGCCAGTCCTTCTTTATGATCCACACGGTTGTAATGAAGGGTCAAAGGCAACGTCTTTAAAGAATCCATCTGAGCTTTTGTGATATACCCAGCCTTTTCCATCTGACCTAGAACCACATTTCTACGACCACGTGAACGCTCATTGAATCGCAACGGATTGTAAAGCGACGGATTTTTACACATACCTACCAGCGTTGCTGCTTCCTCTGGTTTAAGTTCGGAAGGTTCGCAACCAAAATAGGTATAGGCAGCGGTCTTTATACCTACGGCATTATTCAGGAAATCGAATTTATTGAGATACATCGTCAAAATCTCTTCCTTAGTGTAGTAGCGTTCCAGATTGACAGCAATCACCCATTCAATAGGTTTCTGCATCAATCGTTCCATTGTGGTTCCTGCACTAGGAGAATAGAGCTGCTTAGAGAGCTGCTGTGTAATGGTACTACCACCACCAGCATTCTTTTGCATCAAGACACCACGCTTCAAGATAGCACGAAAGAGTCCGATGGCATCTATACCAGAGTGATTTGTAAAACGGACATCCTCAGTAGCAATCAGCGCTTTCACCAAATCTGGAGAAAGATCGTTATATCCAACATAAACACGATTTTCCTTACTCAATGAATAGGTTCCCAACACCTCACCATCACTGGAGAACACCTGTGTGGCAAATTTATAATCAGGGTTTTCCAAATCTTCCACAGGAGGCATATAGCCAATCCACCCTTTGGCTATGGCTACGAATACTCCTACAAATGCCAAAAAGCCAATTATTAATAATGCCCAAAGAACGGCAACGATCTTCTTTATCATTTCTGCTTTATTATATAATATGCTGCAAAGTTAGATAAAACTTGGTAATAAGAACGCTTTTATATGTAAAATATTGTTGTAAGATGAATTATTATTGTAAATTTGTAAAATAAAAGCAATAATTAAACATTCATTACTATGTGGAAAAACATCATTTTAACAGGAACCTTATGCATAGTTCTTATGGGCTGTGCCAATGAGAAAAAAGAAAAACCAGATCCATATGCACCCATAAAGGTGGAGATTCCCCAACGTCCTGAAGGTCAGGAAGACATGTTGGCATTCCGTGCACCTGCCATTGACACCGTGCGTGTTGGCTTTGTTGGCTTAGGAATGAGAGGCCCTGGTGCAGTGGAACGTTTCACCCATATCCCTGGAACCAAGATTGTAGCACTTTGTGATGTCATTCCTGAAAACGTAGAAGGATGTCAGGAGATACTCCGCAAGGCCGGACTTCCAGAGGCAGCTGCCTACAGCGGCGATACCGAAGTTTACAAACAGCTCTGTGAGCGTGACGATATCGACCTAGTGTACATCGCTACAGACTGGATCCACCATACGCCTATTGCCGTCTATGCCATGGAGCATGGTAAACACACAGCCATCGAGGTACCATCTGCCACTTCTCTTGATGAGATCTGGCAACTCATCAATACTTCCGAGCGCACCCGCAAGCATTGTATCCAGTTAGAAAACTGCTGTTACGATTTCTTCGAGCTTTCCACTTTAGCTATGGCTCAGAAGGGCCTATTCGGCGAAGTGCTTCACATGGAAGGGGCATATTTGCATAACCTTGACCCTTATTGGGGTGAGTACTGGAACAACTGGCGTATGGACTTCAACCGTCTGCATCGTGGTGATGTTTATCCAACTCACGGCTTTGGCCCTATCTGTCAAGTGCTCAACATCCATCGTGGCGACCAACTTAAAACTTTGGTAGCTATGGACACCAAGGCTGTGAACGGACCTGCTTATATCAAGAAAACTACAGGAGAGGATGTGACTGATTTTCAGAATGGTGACGAAACTTCCACGCTGATTAAGACAGAGCAAGGCAAGACTATCCTCATCGAGCACGGAGTGATGACTCCACGACCCTATAGTCGTATGTATCAAGTTGTTGGAACCAAAGGCTTTGCTGCCAAATATCCTACCCAGCAACTTTGTCTGTTGCCCGAGATGGTTCCTTCTGACTTATTACCAAAAGACCTCAAGGGAGATGGCGAGTTCATCGCCACTAAAGAGCTACAGGAAGCATTGACTGAACGTTTTCCTAATCCTATCTTAACAAAAGATTTGGAAGAGACAGCCAAAGAAGTAGGTGGTCATGGTGGTATGGATTTCATCATGGACTACCGTCTGGTGTATTGCCTACGCAACGGTTTGCCTCTTGATATGGATGTGTACGACCTCGCAGAGTGGTGCTCAGTGAGTGAGCTCTCACGCATCTCCTTAGAGAACCACAGCGCACCAGTAGAGGTGCCAGACTTCACTCGTGGTGGTCAGCATAAGATCAAAGGCTTCAGCTACGCGTTTGCACATTGATTTTCTCACAGGATTAATAGGATTAATTAATAATATACCAATCTGCTTAATATAATTTAATCCTATTAATCCTTTTAATCCTGTAAAAATAAAACCGCTCTTATGAAAAACGAAATAGTTGGAAAATTCCTGATAGAAGGCACCGTAGAAAAGGTAGAACCTCTGGGCAATGGCCTTATCAACGACACCTACAAAGTCACCACAAATGAAGCAGACAAGCCCGATTATGTATTGCAACGCATCAACCACGCTATCTTCCAAAATGTGGATCTGCTGCAGCACAACATCGAGGTGGTTACAGCCCATATCCGCAAGAAATTAGAAGCTGCTGGAGTCAGTGATATCAACCGCAAAGTACTGCGCTTCATCCCCACAGACAGCGGAAAGACCTACTATTTCGACGGCACCAACTATTGGCGCATGATGGTCTTCATCCCCCGTGCTCAGACCTTCGAGACCGTCAATGCAGCCTACTCCTACGACGCTGGAAAAGCTTTCGGCAACTTCCAAGCCATGTTGGCCGACCTGCCCGATCAGTTGGAAGAGACCATCCCCAATTTCCACAATATGGAGTTCCGTCTCCGTCAGCTTCACGAAGCTGTAGAAGCCGATGCTGCAGGGCGGGTGAAAGAGATGGGTTACTACCTTGACGAAATTGAGAAGCGTGCCACCTACATGTGCCAGGCAGAGCAGCTCTACCGTGAAGGAAAACTCCCCAAGCGCATCTGTCACTGCGACACCAAAGTGAACAATATGATGTTTGATGAGAACGGCGAGGTACTCTGCGTCATCGACCTCGACACCGTGATGCCCAGTTTCATCTTCTCAGACTATGGAGACTTCCTGCGCACCGCTGCCAACACAGCCAATGAAGATGAGCCAGACCTGTCTAAGATCAGCTTCAACACAGAGATTTATGAGGCCTTCACCCGCGGCTATCTGGAGAGTGCCAGCATTTTCCTCACACCACTGGAAAAAGAACTCCTACCCTATGCCGTAGCTCTTTTCCCTTACATGCAATGCGTCCGTTTTCTGGCCGACTATCTCAATGGTGACACCTACTACAAGATCCGTTACCCCGAGCACAATCTTGTCAGAACCAAGGCCCAGTTCCGCTTGTTGCAATGCGTAGAAGAACAGAACACAGCCATCAAGAAGTTTATACAGATGCAGTAAGCGTGAATAGTCTATGAAACATCACTCCGCTTTCAGTTCCATCATCTCTGAGAGTACGGCAAGTGCATCTTCCACCGAAGAGACCATCTTCACCACCATACTGCGCTTATCGTTCTTTTCACGCAATTCGCAACGGCGGGTATATTTCATCATATAGGCTATCAACTTACCGAAAGTATTACTCTGATAGTAGGGACTATGGGCATTGGACACTAGATATAGCATCATCTGACCTCCCTTCAGAGCAACCTTTTCTACTCCCAAACGGGCTGCTAATCTGCGGAGAGGAACTATACGAAGCAACTCTGCTGTTTCTTTAGGAATAGGTCCGAAGCGGTCGATTAATCGTAGACGGAAAGCATCCACCTGCTTCTCGTCTTGCAAACCATCCAACTCTCGGTAAAGCAACATTCGTTCACTGCTGCCAGCCACATATTCTTGAGGAAGCAACAACTCTAAGTCGCTCTCTACCTGACACTCTTCAACAAATACAGCCTCATCTCTACCTTTTGCTTCAGCCTCTTTCTCTTCTGCCGCAAACAATTCGCCAAACTCATCCATGCGCAACTCATGTACAGCTTCTGACAAAACTTTCTGATAAGTTTCATAACCCAAGTCGGCAATAAAGCCACTCTGCTCTGCACCTAGCAGATTGCCTGCACCACGAATGTCGAGGTCTTGCATAGCAATATGGATGCCACTGCCCAAATCACTGAAATTCTCTATCGCTTGCAAACGCCTACGAGCCTCAGGGGTAATTACAGAAAGTGGTGGAGACATCAAGTAGCAGAATGCCTTGCGATTACTTCTACCCACACGACCACGCATTTGGTGCAAGTCGCTGAGTCCGAAGTTTTGCGCATCATTGATGATAATGGTATTGGCGTTTGGTATGTCGATACCGTTCTCCACAATCGTTGTAGAAAGCAGCACATCGTAGTCGTAATTGATGAAACCCATTATGACTTTCTCCAACTCTTCAGGATTCATTTGTCCATGTCCTATCACCACACGACAGTCGGGTACCTCACGTTCTATAATAAGTTTAAGTTCAGGTAAACGACTAATACGGTTGTTCACAAAGAATACCTGTCCGTTGCGACTCATCTCAAAATTGATGGCATCTGCAATCACCTGAGGATTGAACGTATGCACCTCTGTCTGTATCGGATGTCTGTTGGGCGGTGGAGTTTGTATGACCGATAAGTCTCTGGCACCCATCAGTGAGAACTGCAGGGTACGAGGGATAGGTGTAGCACTCATAGTAAGCGTATCTACATTCACCCTAAGCTGACGAAGTTTCTCTTTAGTACTCACACCAAACTTCTGTTCTTCATCTATAATAAGCAGCCCTAAATCTTTGAATTTCACTTCTTTGCCAAGAAGCTTATGTGTACCTATAAGGATGTTCACATCCCCCACTCCCAGTGCTTTGATGATTTCTTTCTGCTGCTTGATTGTACGCGCCCTTGATAAGTACTCCACCCTCACTGGCATGTCCTTCAGTCGCTCCTTGAAAGTCTGATAATGCTGATAAGCAAGTACGGTAGTAGGTACCAAGACAGCCACTTGCTTACCATCTGTAGCCGCTTTGAAAGCCGCACGAATAGCAACCTCCGTCTTTCCGAAGCCTACATCGCCACATACCAAGCGGTCCATCGGTCGATCACTCTCCATATCGGCCTTCACCTCTGCAGTAGCTTTACTTTGATCTGGGGTATCTTCATAGAGGAACGATGCCTCCAATTCCCTTTGCAGATAGCTGTCCGGACTATATTGGAATCCTTTCTCCTCCTTACGGGCTGCGTAAAGTCTGATCAGGTCACGTGCAATATCCTTAATCTTTTTCTTCGTGCGCTCCTTCAGTTTTTCCCAAGCACCACTGCCTAACTTTCCCAAGTGGGGTGGTACTCCATCGCGTCCTTTATATTTAGACACTTTATGTAAGGAGTGAATAGAAACGAATACTACATCATCGTGCTGATAAACCAATTTGATGACTTCTTGCGTGGTGTTCCCATTAGGAATACGCACCAAGCCAGCAAAGCGCCCCACTCCATGATCGATGTGCACCACATAATCGCCTGGTTGGAACTCATTCAATTCCTTCAGACTCAGTGCGACTTTACCACTGCGAGCACGGTCGCTCTTAAGGTTGAATTTATGGAAACGGTCGAATATCTGATGGTCTGTAAAGACACCTATTTTCAACGTATCATCAGCAAATCCTTCATGGAGCGTACGATCCACAGCAATGAAACTTATGTCATCGCCCCTGTCTTCAAATATGCTATGGATACGGGCAGTCTGTTTCTGACTGTCGCTACAGATATACAACTTATATCCACTGGCTATGTACTGACTGAAACGTTCTGCCAACAAATCGAAGTTCTTATGGAAAAGAGGTTGCAAAGAGATGTTGAACTGTACGGAAGCATCAGGGGTTCCTGTAGGTTTTGTGCCAAACTCCATCATGCGGAAACCTGATACACGCATCTGGAACTCATCCCCATCCATCAACTTTCCGTTCAGCTCAATATGTTCGGTTTCCTCAGCTTCCCGTGCAGCAATGGCTTGTGGCAAGAGAGCCTCATCATGCACTTGATGGATGCGTTCACGAAGCCAGAAGAAATCTTTCATGCCTATGACCGTATCTTCTGGTAGCGATTGAAGTACAGACACCATGCCACTACCCAATTCTCCGAGTGCCCTACTCAAATCTGGCACAATCACAATGTCTTCCAGCTTATCCTTTGAGAGTTGATTCTCTACCTCAAAGGTACGAAGGCTATCCACCTCATCTCCAAAGAAATCGATACGGAAGGGGTATTCAGAAGAGAAACTGAACACATCGATGATACTACCACGCACGGCATACTGTCCTGGCTCATAGACATAGTCCACATACTCGAAACCCAAGCTATGCAACAGGTCGGTAATGAACTTCATATCTACGCGTTCTCCCTTATGCAGCAAGATGGTCTTGTCCTTCAAATCTTCCTTAGACACCACCTTCTCTGCCACAGCATCTGGATAGGTCACAATGCAGAGTCCCTTACAGTCACCCTTGGACAACCGACTAAGAACCTCTGTACGTAGCACTTCATTGGCTGCATCTTTCTGTCCATACTTGATGGCTCTGCGGAACGATGATGGGAAAAAGAGGACCTGCTCATCACCCATAATCTGCGTCAGGTCATGATAGAAATAACCAGCCTCTTCCTGATCATTTAAGATATAGAAGAAAGGAGTGTGCCCCTCCGAAGCCAAGACTGCAGCTACCAGTGAAGCTGATGAAGCCTGTAGTCCTCCACCGTAGATATGATGCACAGAAGGATTGGAAAGCAAGCGTCGCAAGCCTTCTACATTCGGGTGGGCAGCATAAAGCTGCTGCACTTCTTTCAAGGTCATCTCTGTCAAAATATATAAAAAACGCCTGCGAAGATACAAATAATTCTTTAAAATAGTTTCCCTTTTCAAGAAAAGCATTACTTTTGTTTCATAAATAATCTTATTTTAAAAATGCGAACGACTGATAGTCTTGTTATTATTCCTACGTACAACGAGAAGGAAAATATCTTGAACATCATTCAGGCCGTGATGGCACTGGAACACGGATTCCACATTCTGGTCATTGATGATGGTTCTCCTGATGGTACTGCCGATATAGTGAAGCGTCTAAAAAAAGAAGTGTTTCCAGAGCGTCTTTTTCTTCTGGAGCGCAGTGGCAAACTTGGACTGGGCACTGCCTACCTCATGGGGTTCAAGTGGGCATTAGAGCATGGATATGAGTATATCTTTGAGATGGATGCTGATTTCAGTCATAACCCTGACGACTTGCCTCGTCTTTACCATGCTTGTGCAGTGGAAGGGGCAGATCTCTCTATTGGCTCTCGATACATCAGTGGTGTGAATGTGGTTAACTGGCCCATCGGACGTATTCTCATGTCCTACTTTGCTTCTGTGTATGTACGCATTGTGACTGGAATGCCTGTGCGCGACACCACGGCTGGTTTCGTGTGCTATCATCGTCGTGTACTGGAAACCATCAACTTAAACACTGTGCGTTTCAAGGGATACGCCTTCCAGATAGAGATGAAATATAGTGCCTATAAATTAGGGTTCAAGTTGAAGGAAGTTTCCGTTATTTTCATCAACCGTGTCTTAGGTACCTCCAAAATGAATTCCAGCATCTTTGGCGAAGCCCTGTTTGGTGTAATACAACTGAGGATTGACGCTTGGAAAGGTAAATTCAAACGGAAATGAAACGTACATTGATACACAATGCCATCATAGTGAACGATGGCACGAAGAAGCAAGGGTCTGTCTTGATAGAGGACGGTGCAATAGCACAGGTGCTCACAGATGGTAAACCTCTCACCCTACCCTACACGGAGTTTATTGATGCTACGGGATGCTACCTGTTACCAGGTGTCATCGATGAACATGTGCACTTCCGTGATCCCGGACTGACACACAAGGCTGACATACGCACAGAGAGTATGGCTGCAGCTGCTGGAGGCGTGACTTCCATCATGGACATGCCGAACACGCTGCCTCAAACCACCACACTGGAGGCGCTCGAACAGAAGATGGAACTGCTGGGACAGAAATCTGTGGTGAACTATTCGTGCTACTTCGGGGCTACCAATGACAACTATACGGAACTGCCAAAGATAGATCGGCATCGTACATGCGGCGTAAAGCTCTTTATGGGTAGCAGCACGGGCAACATGCTGGTGGATCGCCAAAAGAGCCTGAAGCGCATCTTCGAAGGCACTGATCAGGTAATCGTGGCGCACTGCGAAGACCAGAATATCATACGCCAGAACCTGGCTAAATATAAGAAAGAAACGGATGTGCCTGTGTGGAAACATCGCCTCATACGTAGCAGCGAGGCTTGCTACCAATCTACCAAGCTGGCTGTGAAATTGGCCACGGAGGCTGGAGCACGCCTACATGTGGCGCACGTGAGCACGGCTCGTGAGCTGGCTCTGTTCAGCCAGGAACCGCTATTCATGAAGAGCATCACAGCAGAGGCCTGTATCGCCCATCTCATGTTCTCAGACGAGGACTATAAGACGCTGGGCGCACTGATAAAGTGCAATCCGTCTGTGAAACGTCGGGCTGACAGGGATGCACTCCGTGCCGCTCTGACCAACAACCTCATAGACACCATCGCTACAGACCATGCACCACATACTCTGGAAGAGAAACAGGGAGGCGCACTGAAAGCTACCTCGGGCATGCCTATGATTCAGTTCTCTCTGCTCTGCATGCTGGAATTGGTGGACGCAGGGGTACTGACCATCGAGAAGCTGGTGGAGAAGATGTGTCATGCACCTGCAGAGCTCTTTGGCGTCGAGCAGCGTGGCTTCATAGAAGAAGGGGCTTGGGCCGACTTGGTGCTGGTACGTCCCGGTGGCGCTTGGGAAGTGACACCAGAAAGGATACTGAGCAAGTGCGGGTGGAGTCCACTGATGGGACATTGCTTCCGTTGGCGCGTGGAGAAGACATTCTGCAACGGTCATCTGGTATACGATGGGAAGACGGTGGATGAGTCGAAGAAGGGTCAAGCGCTCTGGTTCAACTTTTGATTATGGACAAACCGGAAGTTATCGCTTATAAAGTGCATGAGGTAGCCGAATACATCAACTGGGTGTATTTCTTCCATGCGTGGGGATTCTCTCCACGTTATGCTTCTGTAGCTTCCGTGTGCGACTGTGTGTCATGTCAATCGGGCTGGATATTCGGCTTTCCTTACGAGGAACGTATCAAGGCGCAAGAGGCTGTGCAACTATTCATGGAGGCACAGAAAGTGCTCAAGGAATTGGATAAGCTGACCTGCGTACGTACCATGTATCGCCTCTGTAAGGCCAATTCAGAGGGAGACGACCTGCTCATAGACGGAAGCGTATTCCCCATGCTTCGTCAACAAAAGATACAGGAATCGGGGCAGCCCAACCTCTGTCTGAGCGACTTTATCCGTCCGCTAAGCAGTGGGATACCTGATACCATAGGACTTTTTGCTACAACAGTACATGAGACGAGCAGCAAGGAAGCAGATGCCTATAAACAACTGCTGATTCAGACGCTTGCCGACCGTCTGGCGGAAGCTGGTGCTGAGAAACTACACCAGTATGTGCGACGTGAGGCTTGGGGCTATGCACCTGACGAGGACCTGACCATAGAGCAGCTTCACAAGGAGGAGTTCCAAGGCATCCGACCAGCAGTGGGATATCCCAGCCTGCCAGATCAGTCGGTGAACTTTCTTATAGACCAATTGTTGGATATGCAACAAATAGGTATCACCCTCACGGAAAACGGAGCTATGAATCCCCATGCTTCTGTCAGCGGACTGATGTTTGCCCATCCGCAGTCACGCTACTTCAGCATCGGGAAGATAGGTGAAGACCAGTTCCAAGACTACGTCAGAAGGCGAGGACTGCCTAAGGAGCGCATGCGACAATTCCTGGCCGCCTGCCTCCCCTAATAATTATTGAATCTTTTAATCTTAAAAGTTGTGTTACAACGATTCGCCTACATATTCGTAATGTTGCTCTTCGTGCCCGACATCTATATCTACTGGGGCTACATCGAGCGTCGTGTGAAAAGTAAAGGTCTACGCCTACTCTATTGGTTCCCCACCCTGGCACTGGTAGCTGCCTTTGTGGTGCTGATGTATATAGGTAGCGATAACCCCATGTCTGAGCGCAGCAATGCCATAGGGTGGCTTAGCATCCTGATGATGGCCTTTGGTTTTCCCAAGCTTTTCTTCATGCTTTTTGGACTGTTAGGCGACCTCTGTCGCTTTATTATCCGCTTATTCACTCATAGCAGAGCGCGCAACCTCCACCGTCTGTTCACCTGTGTTGGCACCATCGTAGGCCTCTGCATCTTCTGCATCATCCTCTATGCCAGAGTCTTCGGATTGCGACATTTCGTGGTCAATGAGGTAGCGCTGCACATCCCAAACCTACCCCAAAGCTTTGAGGGCTACAGGGTGTTGCAAGTGTCTGACATTCACTCGGGCAGTTTCCGTGACATGCCCGATGTCTTGGAAGAACTGGTGAAGCACGTGAATGAGCAACAGGCTGATGTCATTCTCTTCACAGGCGATCTGGTGAACCAGCGCTCTTCTGAATTAGAACAATTCATGCAGATTCTCAGCGGATTCAGTGCTAAAGATGGGGTGTATTCCATCCTTGGCAATCACGACTATGGGCGCTACTTCCGTTGGCAAGGGAAAGATGATGAAGCTCGAGATACAGACCGTCTGTGTGACCTCCAGCGACAGATGGGTTGGAAGATGCTACGCAACGAGCACGACATCCTACATCATGGCACAGACAGCATCGCTATCATTGGTGTGGAGAACCAAGGCAATCCACCTTTCCCACAGGAAGCGGACCTGCCACGTGCCATGAAAGGCACGGAGGGCATGACCAAGATACTGCTCTCGCACGACCCTACGCACTGGCGCAAGGAGGTGATTCCTACCACAGACATCGAGCTGACACTGTCTGGCCACACCCATGGCACCCAGTTCATCCTCTTTGGATGGTCGCCTGCTCAATACATCTATAAGGAATGGGGCGGTCTTTATAAGGAAGGCAACCAGCAGCTCTACGTCAACCTAGGTATTGGCTTTGTAGGACTCCCCTTCCGCTTTGGCGCTTGGCCAGAGATCACCGTGTTCACGTTGCAGAAGTGAACAGTTAAGTAATGCGAGAATACCTTCATGAAAAAGATAGCTGACTTTATCGCCCGATGGATGGGTGTGCTGGTGCTGCTCACAGCCGTAGTAACCATACTGTGGCCATCACCCTTCTTACATGTGGGCACCTGGGTTATCTCCCCACTGCTGGGTCTCATCATGTTTGGCATGGGACTCACACTGAAGGTGGAGGATTTTCGTGTAGTGCTGACGCATCCAAAGGATGTGCTGATAGGTTGTCTGGCACAGTTCACCATCATGCCTCTGCTGGCATGGACGCTCACCAAGGTGTTCCAGCTACCTGCGGAGCTGGCCATTGGTGTGATACTGGTGGGATGCTGCCCAGGAGGCACGGCCTCTAATGTCATCACGTTCTTGGCTAAGGGCGATTTGGCGCTGTCTGTGGGCATGACGGCAGTCTCCACCGTTTTGGCTCCCCTACTCACTCCCCTGCTTACCTGGCTGCTGGCTGGCGAGTTGGTGAAGGTGGATACCTGGGGCATGCTGCAATCCATTCTCTATGTAGTGATAGCACCTATCTTGGCTGGTTTCCTGATACAGCGATACTTCCCTGCATTCACGCGCAGAGCTTTGCCCTACCTGCCTGCGTTCTCTACACTGATGATTACGGCTGTAGTGGCCATCGTGGTGTCACACAACGCCTCAAAGTTGCTCACTGGCGGACTGGTAGTAGTGCTGGTAGTGGTATTGCACAATCTGAGTGGATTGGGTACAGGCTATCTACTAGGACGCGTTATGGGTATGACAGAAGCGAAACGCAGGGCCATCTCCATCGAGGTGGGTATGCAGAACAGTGGTTTGGCATCGAGCTTGGCAGCCCTGCACTTTGCAGCTTATCCTATGGCAACCATCCCTGGAGCTGTCTTCAGTGTGTGGCACAATATCAGTGGAGCATTAGTTGCACGACTGTTTACTGCGAAAAAGGATACTCAAACATAACGCCTGTCTGCTTGCCACAGACATAAGCAATGGGAGGTCTGTCACCCTGTATCAGTTGATCAATATATAAAGGTTCACCTTCTATGATTAAACTGCATTGAAACGTGTCTCCTGCTTTCAGGCGTGTGTTTTCAGAACTTATAACACGAAAGCTTAGCTTACCAATATATTCCACATCACATACCCTGCCTGGTTGCCACATCAGACGCAATCTGTCACCACATTTCAAGTCCTCTGGTACATTCAGCTTTCTTCCCATAACTGGGTTACTCTGTTGCTGCTGTGCAGACATACTATTATGCTGATAATCCTCCCAATCCTTATAACCTAAGAACTGCGCCAAGACAGAAAGCGTATGCTCACGAGGTTGTCCCCCATCTGTCAGATATCCCCAAACACGTTTCAAAGTAGTGCTGCTTACCACCACATGCAGTCGGGTATAAATGCATTCACGAAGAAAATCGAAATCCTTCGGAGTCTGAATTTTCCGTTTTAACGCTGTTTCTATGTCTTTACAAATCTTTGTAATCATATACCCTCCTTTTTTCTCATCTCTTCAATGTGCTTATTCCACTGCTCCAAATAACTAAAACCATAGGTGGCCACCTCTGTTTGTATCTCTGCCAGCTCAGCCTCAGTAAACTCCTCTGCACAACTCTCCATAAAAGAATCAACAATCGTGTTGATGGATGCACATTTTGTTCCAAAATCTGACCATAGATACATCAGACTTGAAAGCGTGTCTAAATGCTGGTTAATTCCCAATTTATCCACGGCTTCATCAATATAGACATGGCCACGCTCTATGGTTTCTGAGACCTGCTGGCGGGTTAAGCCTTTGTGGTGCGTCTGCCAAGCTTGCCATCCCAGAACACCTAACATTAAGAAGACGAAACAAACTAATATAGACAATCCTATGACTGCACCACGCCATCTGGTTTTCTTCATGGCATGTTTAAGTTCTGCCACTTGTGAAAAGCGTCTGTCAGCAGGTGCCATACAACGAGAAATGACAGTCTGGTAAGCACCTCCCAAATCCATTTGTCCGAAAATGACTCCTAAACTATAGATATCGTTACGCACATCCGCCTCTGCAACCACAGCCTGTTCTGGAGACATATACTGAAGAGTTCCTGCTGGTTGTTTCAATACAGCATGGCAATCTGTGTCAGCCAATCCGAAATCTATCAACTTCACATAATTCCCATTATGTGTGATGAGAATGTTCTCTGGCTTCAAGTCACGATGGACAATGCCCTTGCTGTGTATATATCCCACTGCATCAGTGAGTTCTTCTGCTATACGACGACGTTCACTTCGACTAATATTACCACGCAACCAATTTGCCAGTGTATCTCCATCCACATACTCCATGACCAGACACTCACCCAGCCCATCCACCTGTTCCATCTCCACGGCAGTCACAATATTTGGGTGCTGTAGCTGTATCAGTATTTCCATCTCCTTACGCAGCCGCAGTTGAAAAGCCGATTGCTCTCTTACCTCTGGTTGCAAAGCTTTCAGCATCCACCAGCGTCCATATCGCTTAGCTTTAGCTACGATATTAGTGGCCGATGTACTTACTATTTGCACATCAGTAAACACTCTGTCGATTCCTTCAAAAGAATCGGTCAGATATCCCGAAGCAGAAGAGCCCTCTATTTGCACTGTCAGATATATATTTTGGTGACAAATTTACGAATGTATTATTTCATCATCAAATATTCCATCTGAAAAAAGAGAAAAGGACCAAAAAGGACCAATTGAGAAAGGTTAAGACCTACTATTTTTGTAATAATTAAAAAAACAGCTCACAATGGAACAGAATTCAAAAACTTTATCTATCTTTGCGATGTTGTCCACCATAGGACACAGACATCGAGGAGAGCTAAAAAGCTTTGACCCGTCAGTAAATCTGGAAAATTTCTGTATAAGGGGTAAAAGTTTGAAGGCTGTTCCTCCTGTAGTGTATATTCTTCATGCTTTCCATTTCTGGAAACAGCTCACATATACCTACAGGTGTGAGCTGATTTCATTCTTACTTATACGGGTATTCCAGAACCTTCTGACTGAGAATGTCAAGGAGGCTCACACTCTTTGTATATATAATTATTTTAAATTTATGATATTATGAAACACTCATTTTTATTAGTATTCTTTTTTGCTCTTATTGCTGCATTAATTGTACCAGAACAGTTACTATCTAAAACCTATCTTGGTCATCATTATTATGGTAATCTTGAAAAAAAAGTGCCAAAAGGCGAAGGTTCTATTTGTATAGGAAATGTCAGTAAATCTTTACGAATCGATGGCACTTTTGATGGTCAAAATGTATATAATGCTACGGCTTATATCTGTACAGGGTATATAGATAAAAACAATTCTACAACATTCAAGGGTGATGTTTATTTCGATGAATCTGATAATATAACTCTAAAAGCAGGTGGGATTATTGACATTGAATATTATGTATGGAGTCCATCCAGAAGAGGCTTTTTAGAAACCAAAGTATTTTCTAGAGTTTTAGAAAAAGACGAATTGGTTAATCTCGCCAATTTTGAGCCTTCAATAATAAAAGTAGACATAGAACTGCCTTTACCTGATTATATTAAAATAGATAATGCTCACGACATATCTGGTAAGTTTGTATCTATTCCAGTTACAATGAGATTAGGTGGAAATGATGCTTGGCAAAGGAATGAAGATCGTCTTACATTACGAGGAATGAAAATATTTTGGGATATTTTTAGTTTGCCTAGATTTAAAGACATACAAGAGAATCTTGTTAGTGGCTTTTCTGTGGAAGATGAAAAAGGTGGCAAATGGCTTTTGTCGTTAGATAGTAAAGCTAATGAAGAGCTTTTTGAGAAGTATAAAGATAGTAGTGATTATTCTAAAATAATTAAAGAGTTATATTGGAATTGGAATTATATATCTTCTGAAAATTGGGCTTATTTATGTGAGTATGAAGGTCATTATAATGGGTATAAATCTATTAAAGAAACAGCCTTTATTATATTTCCAGATACTACGTCTGTTACTATGACTTGTGAAAAAAGTTTAGAAGGAGAGATTTCTCATGTTGATTATGTGGTACGAAGTAATAGTATAGGATATAGGATTAAAGAAACAGGGGCTTTTGATATGCATCATAAATTAGAACTATACGGTTATATTGTAGAAAACGGAGTCCTTAAGAAGATGGAACCAACAGAGGAAAAAGGACATGAAGCTATTAATTGGATTAATTATTGGAAAGATCGCGATTCATATGTTTCTTTATGTTATAAGGGGGACGAAATTGACATATTGAATAACGCAATAGAATATGATTCAACGTTTTCGACTTCAAAAGAAAAGATGGAAGACATGTTAAGTAATGTATTTCCTCATGTTCTTTTTGTAAAATACGATAGTGATAAGAGGGAATATTCAACTACATTACCAACGGGTGATTTCGTAAGTATTCAATTAAATGGTACTTATATGGGGCGCTATTATGACGGAAAGTACTTAACAAAAGATGAATATATAGATAAAAAATATGAACCAGTAGTAAAAGAATTAGAAGAACGATTCTCTTCTATAGTAAAACGTTTTGGCTTCGATCCTTCTACACGAACACGTAGTCAGCTTATTACTAGTGGAAGGTCTTTTCAGTTATTAGTTGAATGGTATAGAATGGATTTAGTCATTGGCAATGAGATAAAAACATCTTTTTCGTTGTCAATAGATCATGGTTCATCAAAATGTTATGATATTATTAGTACAAACTTATACAATTTTACCTCTAGAAGAATAGGGTTTGTGTGGGTTAGTAATGATAAAGTAACTTCTGTAACTTGGTATTAATCTATAAGAAACAGATAATGACAAGCAAATATCATATCAAGTGGGCATCAAATTTAATAGTAAGTGAATTACATTTAAATCCTCACGAAATTGCATGTGCCGAGAAAATCTATGGCAATTTGGCGATGAGTAAAGAAAGAGGTAACCTCTGTTGCATAGAATACTATCCGATAGAAGCACTTTCATTGAATTCTTCCAAAAGTGTTGTAGGTATAGATATCCCATGCTTTATAGAGAAAGATCAAAATTCTGCTACAAGAACTATCATGATTATAGGAGAAGCACCAAGACGTAATGTGTGTGGAAAAGGAACAAATTTAGTACTGCTTGGTACTCCTTATGCTATACAATATAAAGAATTTCCTGAACAGTGCTGGGTTTATAAACAAATATTCAAAGGGCTGTTGGATGATTACAATTTATATCTCACCGATGCCTTAAAGGTGTGGCCTAAAACATGCGCTTCTACCTATTCAAACAAAGAATGGAAGGATATACTGAAAAGAGAAATATTATGTGTTAATCCTACCATGATAGTCACATTCGGCAGAGTGGCTAAAAATATGCTTGACCAAATCATAAAAGAAGGACCCTATGGCATTGATATACGTAATGTGATTCATCCAAGTCAGATGAATAATAATTTATGGAGTTCATTGGGAGTCTGTCCTTGCCATATCCCTCAATTTGTTTTAAAATTCATCTTGGAAAATCAAGGAGAAAGAAACATGTATAATTGTATAATAAAGTAAAAATACTGCAATGAAGAAAACAATGAAGTGTGCTTGCTGTCTTTGTATGTTATTGGGCATAACTCTGATTTTAGCAAGCTGTAAGAGTAAAGAAGAAAAGATAGCTGAGGCTATCGAGTTATTAAAACAAGAGAAAGTGGCAGAAGCCATTACCCTATATCAAGAAATTGAGGATGTGCAGGATACTGTCTTGCTTAATCGTCTGGGCGATATTTATGCTAAAGGCAAGGGTATAGAGCAAGATTCTGCTATGGCTCTTTCACTATTTGAGAAATCTGCCAATTTGGGGAGTCCATATGCACAACATTTTATGGGACTTGCATACGGCTTCGGCGAAGGATTAAAGAAAGACGACAAAGAAGCTTCAAAATGGTACAAAAAAGCAGCTGATCAAGGATATAGAAGTTCATTATATCGTCTGGGAATTAATTACAAAGAAGGTTGGGGAGTAGAAAAAGACCCCAATAAAAGTATAGAATTGCTCAAACAGGCTGTTGATAAGGGACATATAAGAGCTATGGTTGAACTTGGATACAGTTATAAGCTTGGTGAAGGTATTCTTGTTAATAAGGAAGAGGCTGTAAAATATTTCCAAATGGCTGCAGATAAAGGGGATGAATTTGGATTTCTTGAACTTGGTAAAGCCTATCAAAATGGAGATGGAGTGAAAAAAGATCCAGAGAAATCCTTTGAGAATTATTTAAAGTCTGCAGAAAAAGGCAATTCTAGTGCTCAATTTTCTGTAGCCTATGACTATCAATATGGCATAGGTGTAAAGAAAGATGAAGCAAAAGCAGCGGAATGGTATTTAAAGGCCGTTAATCAAGGAAATGTTGGTTCTATGATAAACCTAGGCTTAATGTATGAATACGGTAAAGGCGTAGGAAAAAATATGGCTAAAGCATTTGAAATGTATAAAATGGCAGCAGAAGCTAATGATAAGGTGGCTCAATACAATGTAGGTAATTGCTATTATCTTGGAAAAGGAGTGGAAAAAAACTATAAGGAAGCTGCAAAATGGTATCAAAAATCTGCAGAACAGGGTTATGATAATGCCAGAATAGCTATAGAAAATATGTCTTATAATGGAGTATTATATTAATTAAAAAAATATTTATATGAAAAAAATATTGTTTATTATATCCTTATTTATAGTCTTTTCTCTAATGATGACATCCACAGGATGCACATCGTCTGCTAAAAAAGCAGAAGCTGACTCTATAGCAAGGGCTGATTCCATAGCTCGTGCAGATTCTATTGCACGCGTGGACTCTATAGCCAATGTAATCAAGCAAATCGAGACACAGGCTCCCGATAGACTGAAAGAATTCTATCGCAACTATGTTTTTGGGGAGAAAGAAGTTAATGACATAATTATTTCTAATTATTGTACAGAAAATTTAGCTAAAAAGCTTCGTGATGATTACGAATACGAAGGTGGTGGATATGCTATTTGGGATTTCCGTAGTGGATTCCAGGATGGTGATATAGACGAAGGCATAGCTACTGAGATAGAATCAATGGGAGATAACAAGTTCCGTGTGCGCTACATTGATATGGGTGCCGTACGCTCATGCGTCATCAAGGTGGTTTGGGAAAACGATAAGGTACTTTTTGATGAAATATTGCCTGCGGAATAGACATTCCTTCTGAGGAACAACAGCAGCTATACCATCAAGAGTGATATGAACCCCGAAAGTTAGACAAATAATTTTCGGGGTTTGTTATGTTAGAAAGGAAAAGGAAGAGGCATGATTATGCAGACATATTGAAGTACATGCATTTATTAGAGGATGGATGGTCTATTATTTCCATACACAAAAAGTATGGTATAGATCATAATCAACTATGGGTTTTATGGCAAAAATATCAGGTGTTAGGTCCGTCTGGACTAGAGAAAACAGGCCATATTAAGACTGATTTTGCATTAAGAAGGAAAATAGTGCTTGATATTGAAGAAAATCATTTAACTTTGCACGCAGCTATGCTAAAATATGGGGCCAGTCCGAGAAGGATATGTACATGGCTAAAAATGTACAGACAATATGGCTTGGACGCTCTGGCTGCATCTAAGAAACGAGGCAGGCCACCAGGTATGGGAAGACCGAGAAAGAACAGTAAACCGCTCACAGAGCTCGAAAGGCTTCGTAAGGAAGTTCAGGAGCTCAAGACAGAGAATGCTCTGCTAAAAAAAGTGAGAGCCTTAGTCGAGGAAAGGAATGCCCGACTACGCGAGATTGGGCACGGGCCATCGAAGAACTAAGGCATGAAGGACATCCTCTGCAGTTTATGTTGTATAGGATGAAGATGGCTCGTTCTGTATTCTATTACCATCTCTCACACATGGATAAAGATGATGGATATGAGGGAATCAGGGAACGTATAAAGCAGATATATGACAGGAATCAAGGCCGCTATGGGTACAGGAGAATATGTATGGAACTGCGCCGGGGTGAAGATATAGTTATTAATCACAAAACGGTGCAGAAACTGATGAAGCAGATGGACCTCAAGGCAAAGACTAAGAAACGGCATTATCACTCGTACAAAGGGGAGATAGGTAAGATTGCTCCTAATGTTCTGGAACGTGATTTCTGTACAGACAGGCCCAATCAGAAATGGGCTACAGATGTCACACAAGTATGTATTGACAACCGGAAACTATACCTGTCGCCCATATTGGATATGTTTGATGGAGGGATTATATCCTATACAATTTCTAGCAGTCCAAACTTGCAGATGGTCTTATCTATGCTCAAGAAGGCCTTTAAGAAGTATCCGCAACTAGATGGTCTTACCCTGCACTCGGATCAAGGCTGGCATTACCAGCATAGCATATACCAGAAGATGCTTAAAGACCATGACATCACGCAAAGTATGTCCCGTAAAGGCAACTGTCTGGATAATGCTATGATGGAGAATTTCTTTGGCCTAATGAAAAACGAACTCTTGTATGCAGACAAGTTTGAAAGTATAGAGGATTTTCAGAGAGCACTAAGAAGATATATTGATTGGTATAACAATAAAAGAATAAAACTGAGGTTAAAAGGAATGAGCCCGGTACAATACCGAGCTCACTACTATAGAGAGTTGAATAATTAATGTTTAATTTAATGTCCAACTTTTAGGGGTCACATCAGAGTAGTATAGCTGCTGTTGTTGTTTGTACCCCATCCTTATCCATTAAGAATAGAGCCTCTATACACCTTGAATAGAGTCGTTAAACCAATCGTTTGTAACTTACGAACCATCGGAATTCTTATTGCAAACTAATCACGTAATTTGTTCCTGTCAATACTCTGCGTTATTTGCGTCATCAATATTTATAACTTTCATAACTTTCCTATAGGAATACATTTGGTTCGGGGTAAATGTATTTATTAGAAAAAGTTGGTTTTCTAATGACGCAAATGACGCAAGGTAAACAATATGCAAATAATAGACAAGCATTCGATAAAGAACCACTTTTTTGCATATACCCTTTTTGAAACTTTCTAACTAGCTAAAATTATTTTTCTAGTTAGGAAAAAATATTTTCTACGTGCAGGAACAAATTTTTATACACGTAGAGTTTTTGACGGCCCCTTCTGCATATTTATGCAAAAAGCTTTTTTACCTTCACCCTTCACCTTGTCCGAATTAAATCATAATCATCATTAGGAAATTAAGGTGAAAGTAATGTTCTTTACCTTCACCAACCTTCACCGACCTTCACCTTTGACCTTGATTACGTAACTGATTTTTATTTATCTTATAGAAATATAATGGTGAAGGTAGGTGAAAGTGAATGCTTTTACTTTCACCTATCTAATTATCTAATAAACAGCAAGATAAAGTCCAAAGGTGAAGGGTGAAGGTAAAAACATATTTTGTTACTACCACCATATAAAATTTGAGAATTTTCTAGAAAACAGCACAAAAGAATTTGAGAATTTTGTATTTTTGTACTTATTTTAGTATCTACTTGAGGAAACATGTAACATGTTTTCTACGCGTAGTAATAACTCCGCCCCATTATGCATACTTATGCAAGAAAGTAAGCCTCCACGCATAAGCGACCATCACAGCGAAACCTACCAACGGCACAATGAAGGCTGCAGAGAGGCTGACCACATCGGCCAGGAGACCCATGAGCATAGTTCCTATGGCACCACCTATCGGGGTGAGCATCAGGATGCTGGATCCTCGCTTGGTAAGGCTTCCCAGTCCACTGAGGGAGAGTGAGAACACGGTAGGGAACATGATGGCCTCAAAGGCATAATTGGCTATCAGGGCGTAGAGCGACAGCTGACCCACATTCATGAATACTAAGGCACAGCAGATCACCGTACCAATGGCGCAGATCAGCAATACCAGTTCTGCACGTACACGACTCATCACCCCACTCCCAACAAACCTCATGCACATGAACAATAGGAAACCAAACGAGAGCAGACGGGAGGCTGTGGCAGGGTCAATGCCTCGCACACGCTCTGCATAGTTGATAAACAGGCTGTTAATGGAAATCTCTGCTATCTCATAGAAGATGAGGGCAATGAAGCCAAAGAGGAACAGGCGATTGTGCAACAAACTGCGATAGCCTTCTCCATCAGTAGCAGAGACTTGCTCTGTCTTGATCTCTGGCAGCTTCATACGGCTGAACGACAAGGCGATGATAACCACGGCTATACCCATCACTGCATAAGGCATGGAGATGCTGGCAGCTCCTCCTGTGAAGAGCAAAGCACCACCCAACCACGGGCCGCAGATATTACCCAGACCATTGAACGACTGTGCCAAATTCAGTCGGCTGGCTGCTGTTTCTGGGGCACCAAGCTCCGTCATATAGGGGTTGGCTGCCACCTCCAAGAAAACCAGTCCGCTGGCAATGACAAACATGGTGAAAAGGAAGAAGGGGAAGCTCATGATGCGCTCTCCTGGCAAGAAGAGCAGACACCCCAAACCAAAGATGAGCAGGCCCATGACCATGCCTCGACGATATCCATATTTATTGAGGAAGATACCCGCAGGGATGGCCCAGAGAAAATAACCCAGGAAGAACGCTCCCTGCACCAAGGTGGACTGGGAGATAGAGATATCCATCACGGTTTGGAAATGCTTGTTGAGCACATCCATGATGGCACGAGCAAAGCCCCAAAGGAAGAAAAGGGTGGCTACCATGATAAATGGCAACCGGTATTCTTTTTTCACCAACTGACTCATAGGTACAATAAATTTACGACAAAGATAGCGACTATTAATAAAAATGTATAATTTTGTGGCGTTAAAATAATGACCTTATGATACACCTTTTATATAATATTTACTTAGTTTGCATTGGCCTACCTCTGTTTCTGCTATCGACACTTCTCTGCGCCCTGACTACTACCATCGGCTCTGCCATCGGTGGTGCGCATTTCTGGGGCTACTGGCCAGGGAGAATTTGGTGCCGCTTCGTGCTGTTCAGCTTGCTGATCCCCGTGCATGTGGAAGGCAGAGAGCATCTCGAGAAGCGCACGTCGTATGTCTTCGTGCCCAATCATCAAGGAGCATTCGACATTTTTCTGGTGTATGGTTACCTGAACCGCAATTTCAAATGGATGATGAAGAAGAGCTTGCGAAAGATTCCGTTCGTGGGAAAAGCCTGTGAGAGCGCTGGGCATATCTTTGTAGACAAGAGCTCCCCTGCTAAGATAAAGCATACGATAGACCAGGCAAAAGCATCCTTGGTGGATGGGGTGTCACTGGTCGTATTCCCAGAAGGTTCACGCACGTTTACTGGGCACATGGGACATTTTAAGCGAGGGGCTTTCCAGATGGCAGACGACCTGCAACTAAGTGTGGTTCCCGTCACGATAGATGGTTCGTTCGACATCATGCCACGCACGGCTAAATGGATCAAATGGCATCCGCTACGTATGACAATTCACGATCCTATCCCACCTCAAGGAAAGGGGGCTGAGAATATTCAGACGTCTATGAAACTGGCTTGGGAGGCTGTACAGAGTGCTTTGCCAGAGCGGCATAAGGGATTTATCCAGAACCCAGATCAGTAATCAACGGTTTCTTTCTGTAGCAATGTTCTGCTGATTGTGTTGCTGCAAGATGCGCTCTTCTTCCATGTTTTGCATCATGCGACGGTTCTCTTCGATCAGCATCATGTTCTCTTTTGCTTTGGACACAAAGTCTTTCACCCATTCCTGATTCAGGAAACTATCTGGGGCACTGTTGAGGATCGCTTCTATCTCATCTGTTAAGATAGGATATGGCAGAGAGCTACACATCATCATAAATACGCTGGGACCCAAGATGTTATTGTAATTGTCGCTGATGAAGGAACGCACCAAGGCATTCATCTGGCGGTTCAGGCTATCTATCTCCTGCTGAATCTGAACATGTATAAACTCAGGATTGGCTCCCTCCATAATGAGTCGTGCCTCACGGGAATGCAACAGACCCATCTGGAGCTCCATACTGTTGCGCATGTGGATGAAATCATAAAGGGCATCATTCATTGGGGTACCTTGTGCTTGCAGCGAGCGGTTTGTGATAGTCACGCTGATGTCTCCATTCTCCAGGATGATAGGCATCAGTCCCTCATTGTCGAAATAGAGGGTCACCATCTTGGTAGTATCGGCCTTACCGTTCATAGAGAAGATCCCATGTACCACTTCTGCAGAATCTACCTCTATCCACTGACCATTCTCCAATGTACGGAGAGAAAGTTTTTTTCCATCAAGAGTAGTAATATCAGAGTTGCCTGTGATTTGGTACGTACTGCTGCAAGAAGTGAGCAAGGCAAGTGTCACCAAAAGCATACCCCATATCCTATGTCGAAAACTAAAAATCATTGTTTTATTTTTATTCTGCAGACAAAGATAGAAATATTCTGAAAGAAAGATTCTCTAAAAAAAGGGATTTTCAAATGCTTTATGTATTTTTGCACATTATTGGCTGCGACACGCCTATTTATTAAACTTAGATAAGATTTTTTAAGAAATGAAACTGAAAAATTTCCTCCTTGCAGCAACAACTGCATTGTTTACCCTCCAGTCACAGGCTGACGAGGGTATGTGGCTGCTTCAACTCATGCAACAGCAACATTCCATCGACCTGATGAAAAAACAGGGTCTGAAACTGGAAGCCGAAGACATCTACAATCCTAATGGCGTTTCTCTGAAAGATGCCGTAGGTATCTTCGGAGGTGGCTGTACGGGTGAGATTATCTCTCCTGACGGCTTAGTGTTAACCAACCATCACTGCGGATACAGCGCTATACAGCGTCACAGCTCCGTAGAGCACGACTATCTCACTGATGGCTTCTGGGCCATGCGCCAAGAAGATGAACTGCCCAACGAGCGTCTGAGTTTCAGCTTCGTACACAGCATCATCGATGTGACAGACCTTGTGAATGCCGACATCAAGAGCGGAAAGGTCTCTGAGGTGGAGTCTGTGACGCGTGCTTACCTGAACAAGGTGGCCCAAGAACAGTTGGCCCAGAGTGAACTGAACGGCAAGCCTGGCATCCGTGCTCAGGTATATCCATTCTATGCAGGCAATAGCTTCTACCTTATTTATTATAAGGTTTATTCTGACGTGCGCATGGTGGCTGCCCCACCCTCCAGCATCGGTAAGTTCGGTGGTGAGACAGACAACTGGATGTGGCCTCGTCACACCTGCGACTTCAGCGTATTCCGCATTTATGCAGATAAGAACGGCGAGCCTGCTCCTTACAGCGCTGACAATGTGCCTCTGAAGACTCCTAAGTATCTTCCTATCTCTCTGAAGGGACTGAATGAAAACGACTATGCAATGATTATTGGCTTCCCAGGCAGTACCAGTCGCTACCTCACTGCTTCTGAGGTGCGTGAGCGTATGGAGACCACCAATCAAGCTGAAATCGACGTGCGTGGCGTGCGTCTGGAAGTGCTGCGTGAAGCAATGGCTGCCAGCGACAAGACCCGTATCCAGTATGCCAATAAGTTTGCTGGCAGCAGCAACTACTGGAAAAACTCCATCGGTATGAACGAGGCTATCATCGACAATAAGGTGCTGGAGGCCAAGGCTGAGCAAGAGCGTCAGTTCAACCTCTTCGCACAGGGCAAACCTGAGTATGAAGGTGTGGTGGCTAAGATCAACGCTGCTGTTGAGAAATCTATCCCAGTTGAACGTCAGCTGGACTACCTGGTGGAGTTCAGAAACGCCATCGAGTTCGCTACACCTATCGAACTGATGGACCAGCTGAAGGAAGCACTCAAGAATAAAGACAATGTGGCTATTGAAGGTGCCAAGGGCGAACTGAGACAGGTGTTCGACCAGATTCACAATAAGGACTATGACCACGAGGTGGACCGTGCGGTGGCTAAGGCCTTACTGCCAGCTATGAGTGAATTCTTGAGTCTGGCAGAGCTTCCGGACTTCTATCAGACAGTGACCGATTTTGATGCTTACGTGGATAATATCTACGACAACTCTATCTTGGCGAATTCCGCCAACTTGGAGAAGTTCCTGAAAAAGCCTACGGTGAAGGCCATCGACCGTGATCCTTCACTGGCTAACATGCGCTCTTTCATGGATTGCTACACCCAAGTGGTAGAACAATATGTAGCTATGGAAGACTTAACACTTCTGCACAAGGCTTATATCCGTGGTTTGAACGAGATGAAGGATGCTCCTGCCTACAGTGACGCTAACTTCACCATGCGTTTAACTTATGGCAACGTGAAGAGCTACGAACCTCGTGATGCTGTGAAATATAAATACTACACCACGGCTGATGGTGTATTGGAGAAGGAAGATCCTACGAATCCTGAATTCGTGGTTCCTGCCAAGTTGAAGGAACTGATCCAGAAGCGCGACTTTGGACGTTATGCCATGGCCGACGGCACGCTTCCTGCTTGCTTCCTCACCACCAACGATATCACTGGTGGCAACTCAGGCAGTCCGGTGATGGATGCAGAAGGTAACCTCATTGGTATCGCGTTTGACGGCAACTGGGAGAGTCTTAGTGGTGACATCAACTTCGATGACAACTTGCAGCGTTGCATCGCAGTGGATATCCGCTATGTGCTGTTTGTGATTGAGAAGTTAGGTAATTGCCAGAGATTGATTAATGAAATGAATATTATTCAATAGTATTCATCTCCATTAATCAATCAACATTACTCTTTCTTTGCTTTCCTTTACCAAAGGGAGTATTCTTTTCTCTTTTGCTCGTGCAAAAGAAAAAGAATCAAAAAGAAAACACGCCGGCTGCACTTCCGCAGCTAAGATTGCTTCGTTTTTCACTAAGCGCCGCAAGACGGTCGCTTCGCTCACTTTGCGGTGCGGCGCTTTTAACGTGAAAAACTCACAATCTTTTCACGCTGCTCCAGTGAGGCCGGGATGATATTTGCAACATCGCTTCGCTCGTTGCACTCCCCTTTTAGGAGAGGATGTCCCCGTTAGCGTTGTCATGTAGCGCAAAGCGCTCAACGAGCGAAGCGATGTTGAGTAAAGACTCCGACCTCATTTTTGGAGTGTATAAAAACTCCGGAAAGTTTTTCGTTAAAAGCGCTGCACAAATAAGAGCCCCGAAGGGGGTCGTCTTGCAGCGCTTAGAAAAACGTGAGTGAGTTTTAGCGGAAAAAATGCAGTCGGCAGCTTTTCTTGGTTCATTCTTTTCCCTGCGGAAAAGAATGAACAATATGAAATTTATAAAACAAATATAATATGAAAAAGTTGTTAGTAACATTATTGGCAATAATGTCTTTTCACCCTTTAAAAGCTGATGAAGGAATGTGGATGCTCACAGACCTGAAGAAGCAGAACGAAGTCTTTATGCGTCAATTAGGACTCGACCTCTCTGTGGACGAGATCTACAGTCCTGACAATATCTCTTTAAAGGATGCTGTCATTCACTTTGGCAGTGGCTGCACAGGAGAAGTCATCTCTGCTGAAGGTCTGGTCATCACCAACCACCACTGTGGCTATAGCGCCATCCAGCAGCAGAGTAGCGTGGAGCACGATTACCTGACCGATGGCTTCTGGGCTCGCTCCAAAGCAGAGGAACTCCCTATTCGTGGTCTGACCATCACTTTTATCGACAAGATTCTGGATGTGACCGATTATGTGATGGAACAACTGAAAAAGGATCCCGACCCACAAGGCACCAACTTCCTTTCTCCAAGTTATTTGCAGGAAGTGGCGAAACGTTTCTTGAACGATGAGCACATCACCCTCGGTAAAGGTCAGAGCATCTTACTGAATGCCTTCTATGGCGGCAATCGCTACTACGCTTTCATCCAGACCACCTACAGCGACATCCGAATGGTGGGCGCTCCTCCTTCCAGCATCGGTAAGTTCGGTGCTGATACGGACAACTGGATGTGGACGCGCCACACTGGTGATTTCTCCCTGTTCCGTATCTATGCAGATGCTCAAGGACAACCTGCTGCCTATAGCAGAGATAACCAACCTCTGAAGGTAAAGAAGCACCTCACCATCAGCATGTCAGGCTATAAGGAAGGCGATTTCACCTTCGTCATGGGCTTCCCTGGTCGCAACTGGCGCTATATGATCAGCGATGAGGTGGAAGAGCGTATGCAGACCACCAACTTCATGCGTCATCACATCCGTGACGTGCGTCAGAACGCTCTCATGGAAGAGATGCTCAAGGATGCTGCCGTACGTATTCACTATGCCAGTATTTATGCTTCTTCTGCCAACTATTGGAAGAATGCCATCGGTATGAATGAAGGCCTTATCCGTCTGAACATCCTGGATGTGAAACGTCAGCAGCAAGAAGCTTTGTTGGCTCGTGGCCGACAGTTGGGTGACAACAGCTACCAGCAAGCCTTCGACCAGATCAAGAGCATCGTACAGCAACGTTTCCGTCCGCTCTATGACCAACAAGCACTTCAAGAAGCTTTTGTAACAGCCATGCCGTTCACGCGTATCCCAAGTACGGCAACCCTGGTTACAGCACTTAATAAGAAGGATAAGGTCGCCATCCGTGCGGCAGCAGATAGTCTGAAGGCAGCCACTCAGGCCTATTTTGAAAACACGTTGGTCTTCCCCGAAGTAGAACGTAAGGTAGCCAAGGAAGTGATTCGGGCCTATGCTGAATATGTACCTGCGAATGAGCGTATTGGAGCTTTCGGAGCCATCGAGAAGATTTTCAATGGAAATACCGATGCGTTCATCGATGCGATCTTCGACCAATCCATCTTTACCAGTCCAGAGCGCTTCAACAAGTTTATCGAGAAACCTAAGTTGAAGACCATCGCCAACGACTGGCTGGTACTCTTCCGTGCTTCCATCAACGACGGACAGTTGAAGACCACCATGCAGATGCTGGAGGCTAATCAGAACTACGATGCGGCGCATAAGGTATGGGTTAAAGGTATCATGGACATGAAACAGGCCAATGGCGAACCTATCTTCCCGGATGCGAACTCGACGCTGCGACTGACCTACGGACAGGTAAAACCTTATGAACCAAAGGACGGTGTGTTCTACAACTATTACACCACGCTGAAGGGTGTCATGGAAAAAGAAGACCCGAACAACTACGAATTCGTTGTTCCTGCTCGTCTGAAACAGCTTTATGAACAGAAGGACTATGGGCGCTATGCCTTGCCAAACGGTGAGATGCCTGTCAACTTCTTGGTTTGTACAGACAATACGGGAGGAAACTCAGGCAGTCCGGTATTCAATGCCAAAGGACAACTCATTGGGGTGGGCTTCGACCGCAACTTTGAAGGTCTGACGGGCGATGTGGCATACCGACCAGCTACTCAGCGAGCTATCTGTGTGGACATCCGCTACGTGCTGTTCATCATCGACAAATTCGCTGGCGCGCAGAATATCCTAAACGAACTGACAATCGAATGATGAAGATAATCTATGTCATGGACCCTTACGACGGTTGGTGCTATGCAGGCTCGGAGAATATCTTGCGCCTGTATATGCGCTACCGCTCGCTGATAGAGTTTGAGGTATTGCCTGCGGGAATGCTCACAGGGGAGCTCTGTTGCAACCATCATCCCGACAATGCGACAGCTGCACTGCGTAGCCTCCGTGCCATCGAGAAGGAAACCAAGACTCCGTTTGGAGAGAAGCACAAGGAAGCATTACGAAACCAGGAGTTTCTGATGGACAGCGAGATTCCCTCGCGCGCTATCATGACTGTAAGGCAATTGGTACCTGAGCAGACACTCCCTTTCGTACATGCACTGTTACATGCGCGCTTCAACCACGGAATGGACTTAAACGAGACCTCCACATATCTGGAGTTGTGCGAAATACTCGACATCGACAAACAAGCGTTCTTCCAGGTTTTCCAAACTGACGAAATCAAGGAACTGACGCAACGGGGATTTCAGGTGGCTGATGAACTGGCAGAAACCTATCCCACCCTGCTCTTTGTGGACGATGACATGACGCTGAAACTGGCAGAGGGTTATACCCCCTTTGACATTCTGGATCTACGCATAGATCGCATCCTGAAAGGTGAAGCCACAGGCCTGGATGATTTGCTAGAAGAATAATTTTTTTGAAAAAAAGCGCTAAATAATTTGTCAGTCCAAAAAAAGTGCTTACCTTTGCAACCGCTTTCGAGAACGAAAGTCATCGGGGTGTAGCGCAGTCCGGTTAGCGCACCTGCTTTGGGAGCAGGGGGTCCCAGGTTCGAATCCTGGTACCCCGACAAAAAGGAAGGGGTTCTTCAACTGAAGAATCCCTTCCCTTTTTATGCTTAATAACCCCGAGGGGTTGGATAACAGAAATGGCTGGAACGTTATTTAACCAGTTGTTGCGCTGCAAGGGCCAAGAACATATAATGGGAAGAACCACCACCCAACACATATTCCGTCTGCTGCCACAGGAACGGCCACGTGAGCAACTCAGGGAAATCTGGACGGATCAGTGCTGTTCCCGATACCACACCACCGGGGATGTACGACCAGTCGGCACGGTTCAAACCATAAGCTACCGTGGCAGACTGTGAACCAACACCTGAGGCAAATGAAGCTTGGTTCAGACCAGGATGACGACCCAAAATGAAATCCAAGGCATGGAAGACCGTACCCTGTGGGAATATCTCAGGATAAGCGGCCGTGAGGAAGTAATACTGGTATCCGAAGCTCTGGATATCCCAACCGGCTCCCCAGATGCTGGGGCTGTAAGGCACTCCATAAGGGGTAGCAGCAGCTTGCTGGTCAAGCGTAGCCTTATACCCTGCCAGAGCGGTCTTAAAGGCCGTCACGAATCGCACCACCTTCCGATCCTTCGATGCTTCCAGTTGTTTGGCTACACGCGCTGTAAACCATCCTGTACGACCAATCTGTGCCAACGCCAGCTCTTGGTTGTCCAACAAGAAGTTCAGATAGGCAGCCTCCCCCGTCGTCAGATAAAGCTCAACGGCAGTCTGTAATTTACCAGCAAACAGACGTTCGCTGTACGCAGTTTGCTCATAGATCTGCTTGGCGATGTTCAGGCAATGTACACTCAGGGTATCATTGAATCCCTTCAATACACGCGAAGCAGCTGCTAAATTGGCAGCGGTGGACATCTCTCTGCTTGGATTATCCTCCGTAAAGATCCAGCGGTCATCGCTGTTGCCCAGTGTCCCATCCGTCATGGCAGCGGCATCACCCAAAAGTACGTACTGGCGTAAGCTATTACAGATAATACCACGATAGAGTCTGCCCAGAGCCAAGTAGCTGTTCACCACCGTCAGCGCTCCGTTCTCCACTTGCTGCAAGACATCATTCTTACCATCTGGCTGATGAATCTCTGTCACATGGTTCTTCTGGTCGATAGAGGTCACATCGATTTCTGGATGGAAAGCCTCGTAAGCCATGGCCAGGATATAGGCTTCACCTGCTTGTGACTCCACACGAAGGTCAAAGTCGCCCGCATCGTGCCATCCGCCCACATTCACTCCAGGCACCACCTCATGGGCATGATACTTGGAAAGACCTGCAGCCTGCACATAACCATCGATATGGTTCCCTACCGGAGCCATCTGAGCATCATCCATGTGGCAGGCATCATGCCATACACGGTACTTCTCGGCGACGCGCATATGACACATCTGTACAGGGAGGAAATACTCCACCACAGGTTGCCATACGCCTCTATCATACACATTCTGATCGATGCGGAAAAGCGTAGATTCAGACTCCCCATATTTAATCTTATAGAGACCAGCGTCCTGCACATCACTGAAGTCCACAGTCAGGTAGTTATAACGCAGGAAGTTGCCCCATTTCACTGCTTGAATGGTCTTTACCACGCGCTCCCCATTGGTATCTATGCGTACGATCTGTGCACTCAGCGCACGATTGTCTTTCATATCGGTCTCAATCACAGCTTCCTTCTGCTGTGTAGGGTAATACCCCACTTGAGACACCTGTACCACAGGCTGATAGGTCCATCCCGGCACCACATTCGGGGTAATGATCCACTTCACGGCACCCTTCGTGACACCAGCGGCAATCTCACTACGCAGCACGAACCAACCATTATTATGATTCATACGTCCGTCGTACAACTTCAGGTCGCCTGTAAGTGATTCGATGGTCAGCTTGCTATATGGATCATCAGGAGAAGAGACGAACTTCCGTCCCACCGCATAAGGCTCGGCGATGATGTCATCGGCAAACAGCGGTGTATAACCCGTACCATTCAGTTGGTCGATGTCCGCCTTCGGTCTCCGTCCGTCATGGAAGTTACCGTTGAAATTCTTGTTAGACTTCGTGATCAGCAAAGGGGAGTTAGGCTGCTGCGGATAGATACCACTCTGATCGTCCATGATCCAAGGCTTACCAAACAGCCACCCGGGGAAGAACTCTATGTTAAAACCTATCTTACCCAACAGTTCCTGAGGTATAGGCTTCTCCAGATCCACCGTTACCACGATACCGTTTCCTTGAGCTTCCGTGCGTACGGTATAATTGAACACATAGTTAGGATATACCATCGGGTTGAAACCTGTCTCGTGACGGGAGGAATCAGGGAAGCACAGCGTCGTGACTATAGCCCCTGCCTCAATCTTTCGGTCGAGCTGCTTCGGAACCGGCTGCCACTGTCCAGGAGTAGGTTCCATACGTATATCACCGTTAGACGCAATGCGGTGTCCGTTCATCAGCACGCTCACACCACCTTGATGACCTTCTGGATAAAAATCGCTGAACGCCATCACATCGACACCTTCACGATTGAAATACCCCGATGGGGTTAAACGAAAATCTTGTGCCATCGCCGTTGCAGTAAACAGCGCACAACACATCCATGCAAAAACACGTGTTTTCATAAGTCTTAGTATTTGATTTAAGTTATAATTTAAGTACAAAATTAGTGATTATTTTTAAAGCGCAAACGTTTTTGGAGAAATAATCATCGAGACTACCATTTCAGATAGAAGTCAGCTGTGAGTGCCCGATAGGCATCGGCATCGCTCCCATCGGCATTCAGCAAGAAGAGGTCAATGGTCTCCACAGGCGATACGACCGTCCCAAACGACAGCATCACCCGTCGCTGTGGCTTCCCCTCTTTGGTAAACACACGTACCTTACGCGCCACATACAGACCGTTCCTGGCAGCAGCATCCACCGCCATCATTTCCACCTCTGTAGGCAGTATCACACACACCCGTCCGTGGGTAGTAAGCAGCTCCACACTCCGACGGAACAAGGTCTCATAGTTCAGTCCGGCGGCATGACGAGCCAGAGAGCGTTCCTCCAGCGGTGGGCGCAGGGCATCTATAAAATAAGGTGGATTACTCACAATAAGGTCGAAGCACGCTGTGGGCCGATACGTACAGAAATCCTCCTGCACCACCTCCAGACGGTTGGCCCACGGGGAAGCTTGCACATTCTCACTTGCTTGCAAGGCGGCATCAGCATCCAGCTCCACCCCTACCACGTGAGCTTGAGGAAAACGTTGGGCCAGCATCAGGGCGATGACCCCACTTCCACACCCCACATCCAGCACCCGTTCCACAGCATCGGCCGTTGCCCATGCACCCAACAACACGGCATCGGTACCCACCTTCATGGCACAGCGGTCGTGCCACACGGTGAACTGCTTGAATTGAAAAAAACGGTTCGACATTGCCCGACAAAGGTAAGCATTCTCCCTAAATCTTACTAAAAATGACCCTCTTTTTGTCTTTTTAAGGATTAAATCATGATTAAATGAAGAAATAGACGTAACTTTGTAGCCTATTTTTAGAAACCACACAAAATTGACAAATAAAGTGATATGAAGAAAACAAATTATTTATTTCAAGAAGAAGAAGATTCCAGCATACAGAATGGATTTCAAGTGATTGCCGATTTTGAAGGCGAAGCTGAAGACCTGATGACTATGGAGGTTGGCGAGAACGTGGCCATTCTCCCCCTTAGAAATATGGTACTTTTCCCAGGAGTGCTGATGCCTGTGACCATTGGGCGTCGCTCTTCTGCACGGTTGGTACGCGATGCACAGAAGCACAATCATCTCATCGGCGTAGTATGTCAGAGGAAAGCCGATGTGGAATATCCCACTATAGAAGATCTGCATGAGATTGGTACGATAGGTAAGATTGTCCGCATCCTGGAGATGCCCGACCATACCTCTACCGTCATTATCCAGGGGGCTCAGCGTTTCAAGTTACTGGACATCACAGAAACTGAACCTTACATGAGAGGGCGCATCGAGGAGATCCCCGACCCTATCCCTGCGCGCAACGACAAAGAGTTCCAAGCGCTGGCAGAAGCTATCAAGGACCTGATTGGTCGCTACATAAAGGCCTCCGACTTCATGCCTAATGATGCACAGTTCGCTCTGAACAACATACGTAATTACGTCTTCCTGGTCGAGTTCATCTGTGAGAATCTGCCACTGAAGAAAGAAGACAAGATGTCTTTGTTGGAAACACACGGCATTAAGAATCGTGCTTACCGACTGCTGGAGATCCTGAATCGAGAGGTACAATTGGCGGAAATCAAGGTGGACATCAAGGCACGTGCACGTGAGGACATCGACCAGCAGCAACGTGAATATTTCCTGCAGCAGCAGCTCAAGACCATACAGGACGAACTGGGTGGTGGCAGCTCTGAGCGTGAGATCAGTGAGATGCGTCAGAAAGCAGAGAAGATCAAGTGGAGCGAGGAAGTGAAGAAAGTCTTCCTGAAGGAACTGAACAAGTTGGAAAGCATGCACATTCAGAGTGCCGACTACAGCGTGCAGCTCACCTACCTGCAAACCATGATGAGTCTGCCATGGGGTACCTATACCACCGATAACCTCAACCTGAAGAATGCGGAGAAGGTGCTCGATCGCGACCACTACGGACTGGAGAAGGTCAAGGAGCGTATCATGGAACACCTGGCTGTGCTGAAGCTGAAGGGCGACATGAAGTCCCCTATCATCTGTCTCTACGGACCTCCGGGTGTGGGAAAGACCTCCTTAGGTAAAAGCATCGCTTCAGCGTTGAAGCGCAAGTATATCCGTATGTCACTGGGTGGCGTACATGATGAAGCTGAGATCCGTGGACATCGTAAGACCTATATCGGTGCCATGCCTGGACGTATCATCAAGGGGCTCATCAAGGCAGGTTCTTCCAATCCTGTCTGCGTGCTCGACGAGGTGGATAAGTTGGGTGCTGGCGTGCAAGGCGATCCTGCATCTGCCCTGCTTGAGGTGCTCGACCCTGAACAGAACAATGCGTTCCATGACAACTACCTCGACGTGGATTTCGATCTCTCTAAGGTGCTGTTCATCGCTACGGCAAACAACCTGCAGACCATCCCGCAACCCTTGCTCGACCGTATGGAGCTGATTGAAGTTACGGGTTATCTCACTGAAGAAAAGGTGGAGATCGCCCGCCGTCACCTGGTTCCTAAGGAAATGGAGAACAACGGACTGAAGAAGGGGGATGTCAAGATGTCAAAGGCAACGCTCGAAGCAATCGTGGAGAACTATACCCGTGAGAGTGGTGTGCGCGAGCTGGAACAGAAGATCGGAAAGGTGATGCGTAAGAAAGCGTTAGAATATGCCAAGGAAGGAACCATTGAGCATGCGGACATCAAGCCTGCCGACCTGAAGAAATACCTCGGCATCGCTGAATATAGTCGTGACAAATACCAAGGCAATGAATATGCAGGGGTGGTCACCGGCTTGGCCTGGACAGCTGTAGGCGGTGAGATTCTTGTCATCGAGACCAGTCTGCACCGCGGTAAGGGGCAACTCACACTGACGGGTAATCTGGGTGATGTGATGAAGGAGAGTGCCATGCTGGCACTGGAGTACGTCAAGGCGCACGCTTCACTGCTGAAAGTCGATCCAGAGCTGTTCAACCAGTGGGATATCCACCTGCATGTCCCAGAAGGTGCCATCCCTAAGGATGGTCCTTCAGCTGGCATCACCATGGCTACTGCCCTCGCCTCGGCTTACACCCAACGCAGAGTGAAGGCACATCTGGCCATGACAGGTGAGATCACGTTGCGTGGCAAGGTACTGCCTGTAGGGGGTATCAAAGAGAAGATTCTGGCAGCAAAACGTGCGGGCATCAAGGAGATTATCCTTTCAGAAGAAAACCGCAAGCATATCGAAGAGATTAACCAGATTTACATCGAAGGACTTACCTTCCACTTCGTACACGATGTGAAGGAAGTCTTTGCACTGGCATTGGAGAAACAACTGGTCAAAGATGCACTCGACCTTCGTGTGAAGAATGAAAAGAAAGAAGAGAAGAAATGAAGTTCCAACTGCAACATACCGATACTGACAGTCAGGCCCGTGCAGGCCTTATCCTTACCGACCACGGACCGATAGAGACTCCTATCTTCATGCCTGTCGGTACGGTTGGCTCTGTGAAGGCGGTGCAGCTTAACGACCTGTTTGATGACGTAAAGGCACAGATTATTTTAGGCAATACCTACCACCTCCTCCTTCGTCCAGGACTACCTATCTTGGAGCAGGCAGGAGGTCTGCATAAGTTCAACGGCTTCTCCCGTCCCATGCTGACCGACAGTGGTGGCTTTCAGGTATTCTCCCTGACAGACATCCGCAAGATGAAGGAAGAGGGCGTGGAGTTCCATTCACACATCGATGGAAGAAAGTTGTTCTTTACTCCTGAAAATGTGATGGATACCCAGCGCTCCATCGGCGCCGACATCATCATGGCATTCGATGAATGTACTCCGGGAACGGCCGACTATCAGTATGCGAAGGAATCCATGGAACGCACCCATCGCTGGCTCGACCGCTGTGTCAAGCGCTTTCAGGAAACAGAACCGAAGTACGGCTACGAGCAGTCGCTCTTCCCTATCGTGCAAGGTTGTGTCTATCCCGACCTTCGTCGGCAGAGTGCGGAGTACATCGCTTCCAAGGAAGCAGATGGCAATGCTATCGGCGGACTGGCGGTTGGTGAACCTGTGGAGGTGATGTATGAGATGATTGAATTATGCAACGAGATCCTTCCAAAGGACAAACCTCGTTACCTGATGGGGGTGGGCACGCCTGCCAACATCCTGGAGTCCATCGCTCGTGGGGTGGATATGTTCGACTGTGTGATGCCTACGCGTAACGGTCGCAATGGCATGCTTTTCACCAAGCAGGGCATCATCAACATGCGGAATAAGAAATGGGAGGCCGACTTCTCTCCGATTGAGGAAGACGGTGCTTCTTATGTGGATACATTATATAGCAAAGCGTACCTGCGCCATCTGTTCCATGCCCAGGAACTGCTGGCCATGCAGATCGCTTCGCTGCACAACCTGGCGTTTTACCTCTGGCTGGTGGGTGAAGCGCGTCGTCACATCATCGCTGGTGACTTCAGTCGCTGGCAACCCGTGATGCTGGAGAACGTCAGCCGAAGACTTTGATAAAATTGAAAATTGAGAATTGAGAATTGAGAATTAATCCTTTTAATCTTTTTAATCCTGTGAAAAAG
This sequence comes from Bacteroidaceae bacterium, assembly GCA_017650045.1. Classification (GTDB taxonomy): domain Bacteria; phylum Bacteroidota; class Bacteroidia; order Bacteroidales; family Bacteroidaceae; genus Bacteroides. The sequence goes on from JAGCFP010000043.1 coordinate 100,742, forward strand.
AGCAGTAATTAGATATGAAGGAACGATTGAAGAAAATAATGAGCTTAGGAGGATACCTCAAGCGCTTAGACTATTACATCATAGCTAAGTTCTTGGGCACCTACTTCTTTGCCATTGTCCTCATCATCTCCATCGCTGTAGTATTCGACTTCAACGAGAAGATGGATAAGTTCATGCAGCACGATGCACCGTGGAGTGCCATCATCTTCGACTACTACGCCAACTTCGTGCCCTACTTTGCCAACCTCTTCAGTCCGCTGTTCGTCTTCATCTCCGTGATCTTCTTCACATCGAAGTTGGCCGAGAACTCTGAGATCATCACCATGTTCGCCTCAGGTGTGAGCTTCAAACGCCTGCTTCGCCCTTACATGGTTTCCGCAGCGATCATCACCGTACTCACCCTGGTGCTGGGTGCCTACGTCATCCCTCGGGGCAGTATCACACGCATCAACTTCGAGGACCAGTACTACAAGCAGCGTCGCACCAATACGGCCCGTAACCTGCAGCTACAGGTCGATACAGGCGTCATCGCATACATCGAACGCTTCGAGCACAGCAGCCAGATAGGCTACCGCTTCTCTTTGGATAAGTTTGATAAGGATAAGCAACTGGTTTCGCACCTCACCGCCCGAGGCATTGAATACGATACCATCCAGAAAGGTTATCACTGGACCATCAAGAACTACATGATACGCGACTTCAACGGCATGCGTGAGACCATCGTGCAAGGAAATTCCCTCGACACCGTGCTCTACATGACTCCGAACGACTTCGTGATTCTGAAGAACCAACAAGAGACGTTCACCAGTCCGCAGTTGCGTCGTTTCATCAGTAGTCAGAAAGAACGTGGATTTGCCAACCTGCAGGAATTTGAGATAGAGTATCACAAACGCATCGCCATGTCGTTTGCATCCTTCATCCTTACCCTGATTGGGGTATCGTTGGCGGCCAAGAAGACCAAGAATGGCATGGGGTTGAATCTGGGTATCGGTCTCGGACTGAGCTTCAGCTATATCTTGTTCCAGACCATCTCCTCAACTTTTGCTGTGAATGCGAACGTGCCCCCCATGCTGGCTGTATGGATTCCGAATATCCTCTATGCTTTCATCGCGCTTTACCTCTATAAACGAGCACCGAAGTAAAATTCAAAAATTAAAATATTAATTAATTATAATCCTTTTCCCTAACGCTGCAGCAATGCGGCAAAGGATATCCAAACCAGGGGAGAACGTACCTTTTTCTATACGACTCAAGTTGGCAGGATCGATCCCTACCAGCGCGGCCAGTTCCTTACCCAGCATCCCCCGCTCCTCACGCAGCTGACGGATACGACGACCTATGCGCTCCCGCTCACTCATCTTATCAGGCAGCACACAGAGCAGCTTACCTACCCTGCCACGCTCCTCAGCCGGCAGCTTGCGCCACATGCTCTGCACATTCCCCTCATAACGGCTGTCGAAGATATCCGCCAGTTCCTCACACATAGCTTCCACCTCCCCCATGGGAATCATGCGGGCAAAGGTCAGCACAAAGCACTCTCCTGCAGGCGTCTCCACCTGGAAGTGCATCGGGTCTAAATAAGTTACTTTCGTTTTCATCATTGCAATCCTTTCGTCAGTTGGGCAGAACTATAGGTGTGTATGCGTACAGGAGCTCCTAAACGCTCCCGAGGGATCGTACGCCCCACAGCACTGCGGGTACTAGAGAGATTCTTTCGGTCATAGGCCAGGAAATCCTCAAAGGTACAGGTCTCTCCACCCTGCTCCATGATCTTCTGATAAATCGACCAGCGGCTCGGACCGTTATAGAACCCTTCACTGTCGCGCATAATACTGGTCTCCGTTGGTCGGTAGATGCCATAAGTGTACTGACTCAGTCCACCTTCATAGATGCCTATGCCCTCTGTTTTATAGTGTGCATCACTGATAAAATCCTTCCATAAAACCCGTTCCGGATCATTACGATAATCGGCATTGTAGTACCAACCCGCTGAGTGGTACTGATCCAGCCAACCGTGACTGCCTGCAGGGAACGTAGATTTCGTATCGTCATCGTCCCAGTACTCATCCGCCAACTTCCCGAAACCGTGTCCACCCACCTCGTGTTGCACCTCATACTCCATTTCGTCAGAGATCGTACAGAGGCCGATGGTAAAGCCATCCGTGTACCATTCACTATGTACCCGTCCCCCCGATTTCTCGTTCAGCACCACCATCACGGTCACGTTGGCAGTTTCTCCGCCAAGCTCCGGCACCTTCAGTGCATACGCACGCACCTTCTCATTGTCCTGCGCATAAAACTCCCCCTGATGGTGCGTACTGTAAGCGATATCCTCGTCGATCATCTCATTGCGCGACACCGCCGTGACCACATACACATCAAAGTAATAGCGGAACGAGGCATAAGGTTCTTTCTGGAAGAACGCCCTCACCGCACGGCTATAAGCTTGTTTGAACGACCCATCTTCAATCAGTCGATCAGAGAAAGCATCACCCGTGATCACCAGCGGAATCCCCTTGCCCTCCGTATGACGCTGCACACACACCACCTCCCCGTCGTGCGAGAAGTCGGTCGATGCATAGAGGTTCTCGAACGACAGTCGGTGCCCCTCCTGCTGAGAGAGGTTGATGTCCACCTTTTTCCACCAGTCGGAGGTATAAAGCTTTTCGGCAATCACGCCATCCATCAGGTTTCCGTTGATGTAGAAACGCTGCAACTTGGCCATGTTCAGGAAAGACTCAGGTATCGTCCCCGTGAGCTGATTGTCGTAGAGCCACAAGTCGAGCAGTTTCGTCAGATTTCCCAGACTGGCAGGTATCTCCCCTTCCAGTTGGTTCCTACTTAGGTAGATGCACAACAGCTCCGTGAGGTTTCCCAGACACTCAGGAACGCCCCCTGAAAGACGGTTATTGTCCAATGCCAGATAGTAAAGGTTCTTCAGCTCCCCGATGCTCTCGGGAATAGAGCCTGTCAGGAAATTGTTGACCAGCCAGATTACTCTCAGCGAACTCATCTCACCCAGTTGTTCAGGCAGTCCCCCCACCAAGGCATTATCCGCCATGTAGAGATAAGCCAGGTAATGCAATCCACACAAGTCAGAAGGGAGATACCCCTTCAATCCGTTATCATCCAGCTCCAATGCCCACAGATGGCCATCCCCGGTGGTCTTCACGCCATACCACTCCTTCAGTGGCAGATTGCTCCCCCAGTTGTCATGATGCTTCCAGTGCGGCCCATCGGTAGCTTCATACAGAGCCATGAGAATATCCCGTTCCGAGCGGGCACCAGGCGTACTGCCATCCTGAGTCACGTTTACGACCTGACTCAGTTCCCCGGCCTTCAGGGTGATGTACCCCATGCGCACCTCCTCCTCCTCGTTAGGAGCCACCTGGAGTTGCAGTTTCTCGGTACGCATCGCCCTCGTACCCACCTGTGAGATCCATTTCACACTGCACTCCACCGTCAGCTCCTTGTTGGTCAGCACATCAAAGTCCAGCAGTCCGCCCTCACGCGGCAACCTGAAATCAGTCAGACGAACTATCAGCGAGTCAGGCTCCACCACAGGCACCACCTCGCCAGAGTCTGGCGGCGTGGGTTTCACCGCAGGTTCATGGTCGTCCCCACAGGCGCAGAAAGTCAGCAGGCACAGCCACAGGCATATCTGATAAAAGCTCTTACACATGTCAGCACATCAATTAAGTGCAAAGATAATAAAAATAATAGATATAATGCACCTATCTACAAAAACACCTCACACCTCACCTTTTTAGCGTAAGAAGGTAATATACATTTATTTACCGAGGTGAGGTGTTGGCGGCACTCCTCACCACACCTCACCTTTTTAAATAAAGTGTACCCCAAGATATTAACAAAATAATACAGGCTTTGAAGTGAGGAGTGGTGAGGTGTCATTCTAACACCTCACCCTCAAGAGCTGTTGTGAATCATACGCTAATTAGAAAAAATGTGAGGTGTGAGGTGTCTTTCATATTTTTCATTTATAAAATCGTAAGTATGCTATTCTTAATCTTTCATTACGGTGACTAACTTCTTTCATTACGGTGATTTAGCTCAGTCATCGTTAGGACTGAGCAATCCTTTAACTATAATAATTAAACTCTTATACACTGTTCTTCTGTGCAGCTTTGTATCTCAGTATATAGTTCTTTACAACACACCTTTAACACAAAGAGGTACATGTCAATGTACTTCATAACGTTGCATGAAGTCAGTGAGATATATAAATATATAATTCGAAAGCATAAAAAAATATCGAGGTTTTTATTGCTTTCTTATTTTTTATTTATTTTTGTACGAGTATTACTAAAACCTAATATCTAACGAAAAACATAGTTTGCGATGAAAAGAACAGCGCCACTGTTGAAGTCCCAATATGGGATTTATGTTGAATGTGCCAACCATCAAGGTGAATCATGCTACAATCTACCTTATATTTATATATTAGAGCATAGTCTGGATGCCGCTCTCTTGTGCCGTGCCATAGAGACTGCCGTCATGGCTCACCCTACCCTCTTCACACGCATTAGCCTCAGCGATGATGGGGAACCCATGCAGAGCATGGATGAGAGCGAATCTTTCAGTATCTCCGTGGAGCACATCACGGATTTTGATTTAGTGAAGCAAAGTCTGGTCACTCCGTATGATATCTTCCGGGACCGTCTTTTCCGCATCCGTCTGTTTGACGATGGGGCCAACTTCTATCTCTTCATAGACTACCATCACCTGATAGCTGATGGTACATCGATGCAGCTGATGCTTAATGACATTGACCGGGCTTACCGAGGCTTGCCCTTAGATTCGGAGCAAAAAATACTGATCGAACATGTTGAGGAAGAACGGAATGCCAGAGAAAGCCAGCATTTCCTTGAGGCTAAACAATGGTATGGCCAAAACTTCAACTGTAATGACACGTTTACACCGCTACAGCCTGACAGGGAGGAGACTTCACTCAGCGAAGATAGCCTGCTACGCATACTGCACATAACGACTCAAGAGGTGGATGACTTCTGCCACCGCACAGGGATATTCCGAAGCACGCTGTTTACTGCAGCCTACTCTTATCTGTTAGCAAGGTATAACAATGAGCAGGAATCCCTCTTCACTACCGTCTATAACGGACGAGAGGATAAAGCATTGAGTCATACCGTGGGAATGTTTGTAAAAACCTTGCCCGTCTATGCCAAGTTCGACACTGATACCACCGTGCTGGACTTTCTGAAACGTAGCCAAGAACAAATGAGTGGATGCCGTAAGTACCACGTATATGCTTTTGCCGACATGGTAGCTGATCTGGGATTGCAAAGCAACTCGATGTTTGCCTGGCATGGTATGCTTTTCGCTAACCAACAGATGGGGGGTCTGCCCATGCAGACTGTGAGACTGGGCAACAGCACGCTGGATGCATCGCTCTACCTGAAAGCCTTTATTTATGATGGTACTTACCGAGTGAAAGCGGAATATCATGCCAACGAGTATTCTAAAGACCTTATCTGTCATCTTCTGGAGAGTTATGAGGCTGTGGTTAAGGGACTGCTTACGGAAGACAAACTCTGTGACATAAGTATAGCGACCGAACAGCAAATAGCTGAGTTAGATGGCTGGAACTGCAACGATGTGGCTTATAACGCCAAGGAAACAGTAGTAACTCTCTTCAACCAGCAAGCTGCTGCATCACCCGATAATTTGGCAGTAGTCTTCAAGGACAGGTGCTATACTTACGCCCAGGTGAATGAGTTGAGCGACCGCATAGCGGCCTATATAGCGAACTTAGGACTAGGAAGGGAGGATGTGGTATCTGTGCTGATACCGCGCTGTGAGTGGATGGCCATCGCTTCACTGGGTGTGCTGAAAGCTGGATGTGCCTATCAGCCTCTGGATCCGTCATATCCCTCTGAACGCCTAAATTTCATGATGAAAGACGCTAATGCCAAGCTTCTGATAGCAGATGCTGATTTGCGTTCTCTGGTTAGTGACTATAACGGACGTGTGATTCTGACATGTGACCTAAGCACACTGCCTCCTTCAGAGAGATTGCCTGAGCCCCCTGCCCCCTCTGATCTGCTTATACTGCTCTATACTTCTGGATCGACGGGCGTACCTAAAGGTTGCCAACTTACGCACGCCAATCTGGTGGCTTTCTGCCACTGGTACAAACGCTACTATGAATTAGAACCTACGCACCGTGTGGCGGCCTATGCCAGCTATGGGTTTGATGCTTGCATGATGGATCTTTATCCAGCGCTGACCAGTGGGGCCTGTGTTTACATCATCCCTGAAGAAATCAGACTGGACCTTGTAGCTCTGAACGACTACTTCGAACAGGAGCATATCACCCATGCGTTCATGACCACTCAGGTAGCCTACCAGTTTGCCACCAGCATGGAGAATCATTCGCTCAAGCATCTCCTATCTGGCGGTGAAAAGCTTGCTTCACTTACACCACCGAAGCTCCATAAATTCTACAATGGATACGGGCCAACGGAGTGTACGATTTTTTCCACAATCTACAGGGTGGACAGGAAACTAAAGGAAATTCCTATAGGTAAGCCACTGGATAACCTACGCCTGTATGTGGTAGATGCACAAGGACACAGACTACCGATAGGTGCGTCTGGAGAACTGTGGATTAGTGGACCACAGGTAAGCCGAGGGTACTTAAACCGCCCCGAGAAGACGGCTGAAGTGTTTATAGACAACCCTTTCACAAGTGAAGAGAAATATCAGCGGGTGTACAGAACGGGGGACATTGTACGCTACCTGCCTTCGGGCGACATCGACTTCGTGGGACGTCGTGACGGACAAGTCAAGATCCGTGGTTTCCGCATTGAGCTGAAGGAGGTGGAAGCGATTATCCGTGAGTTCCCCGGTATCAAGGATGTGACCGTGCAAGCTTTCGACGAGAACGGAGGTGGGAAGTTTATCGCAGCTTATGTGGTAAGCGATGCCAAGGTGGACATTGAAGCGATGAATCAGTTTATCATCGAGGAGAAACCACCGTATATGGTTCCTGCCGTGACCATGCAGATAGACGCCATCCCTCTGAATCAGAATGGAAAGGTCAACAAACGGGCTCTGCCGATTCCAGAGAAAAAACCTGCTGTAGAGGAGATGGAAACGAATGTACCTATGAACGTGCTGGAAGAAGAGCTTCACGAACTGATAGCCAGCATCGTGAACACGAAGGACTTCGGGGTGACGACTGTTCTGGGATATGTCGGACTGACTTCCATTTCTTCCATCAAGTTGGCTGTTCAAATCCACAAACGCTATGGTGTCACTTTGGACTCCAAATCATTAGTGAAGAATGGTACGCTACAAAGTATAGAAAACGAGATACTGGCCGCACTGCTCAACAAGAAAGAGGATATGCCTGTTGCTGACCATCAGCCTGAGAAGGATGCGTCTGTCACCTATGCTCCCCTGTCTTATGCACAGACTGGGGTCTATTTCGAGTGTCTGAAGAACCCCACATCTACCATCTACAACATCCCTTATCTGCTCACCTACCCTGCTGGTATCGAAGCGGAGCGTTTAGCCGATGTGGTGAAGCAAATAATAGAGAGTCATCCGGAACTCCACGTTCACTTCACCACCAAGGGGGATACCATCGTTCAGACAATGGAAGAGGCTGTGCCTGTAGTGGTGCCCATCACTAAGATGACAGAGGAACAACTGGCTTCTTACAAGAACGACTTTGTGCGACCTTTCAATCTGCAGAAGCCTCCACTCTATCGCTTGGAGGTGGTGAAGACAGAAAGTGCTGTACACTTGCTGATGGATATTCATCATTTGGTATTCGATGGAGGTTCTGCCGATTTGCTTATCCGCCAGATTAGCAGTGCCCTGGAAGGTGCAGCGATCGAGAAGGAGAGCTATACTTACCTTGACTTCGTGACTGACCAACAGAAAGCCGAGGACAGTGAGACCTTCCGCGCTGCTCAGCAGTTCTTTGCAGCGCAGTTGCAGACGTGTGAGGGTGCCAGCGAAATACCTGCCGACCTACCTAAGACAGATCAACAGGGTTTTATCGGAGAAGCGGTCTGTCTGTCCGACTTTGATAAAGCCAATGCCTTCTGCCGTCAGCATGAAATCACTCCTGCCCACTTGTTCCTGGCAGCTACGGCCTACGTGGTGTCTCGCTACACCAACAATCGGGAGGTATATCTCTGCACGGTGAGTAGCGGACGCTCTAACCTCAGCATCGCCGATACGGTGGGTATGTTTGTCAACACGCTGGCGATGGGACTAAACATCAACGATGTGTCTGTCAAGGAATTCCTCCAACAAACCAGCAACACCTTCGACGAAACTTTACGACACGAGGTGTATCCGTTCGCACGTATTGCCACCGACTATGGATTCCGACCTGCCATCGCTTATGCTTATCAAGTGGGGGTATTGTCTGAATACACCGTAGGAGGGAAACCTGTGGGACAAGAACTCTTGGAACTGAATGTGCCAAAGTTCAAAATCAATATAAAGATTGAATCACGGGGTGTGGTGGTACAATACGATGATGCCGTTTATTCTGAATCCCTTGCCACGTCGCTGGCCGAGAGTATCGTAGCTGTAGCCAAGCGCATGATGGAGCAGCCAGAAGCGAATGTGCGTAAGCTCTCTATCGTCAGTCCACAACAGGAAGAAGCGCTCTCCCATCTGCGTCAGACTGCTACCGGAGAAGCACCTTTCAAATTCTTCCACGACTGCATTCATCACTTTGCAGCGCAGACACCCGACAAGGAGGCGCTGATAGCTATCGATGCTGCTTATACTTATAAAGAGATGGATGAAATAACCGATCGGCTCGCTGCAGCTCTCCACAGCCGTGGGGTGCGTGAACACGACCGCGTAGCGCTGCTCTTGCCGCGTACCAGCCGACTGATTCTCTCGCTTTTCGGTGTGTTGAAAGCGGGTGCTGCCTATATCCCTTGTGACCCAGAATATCCTGCTGACCGCATCCGACTTATTCTGGATGACAGCGAAGCAAGATACATCATCACCACAGCCGACCGTCTGGATAGTGTGCCTGCTGATAAGGCCATCGATGTAGAGACATTGCTGACTGCAGAAGCAGGAACTTTCAATGCGCCGCAGATTACGCCTGATGCCCTTGCTTACCTTATTTATACTTCTGGTTCTACGGGACGACCCAAGGGAGTGATGCTGCGTCATGAGGGTATCTGCAACTACCTCTACGGACATCCTGCGAATGTCTTTGCCAACGCGGTGCTGACAGATGCTGAGCGCGTGCTCAGTGTGACGACGATCTCATTCGATGCCGCCCTGCAAGACATCGGTATGGCCTACTATAACGGTAAGACACTCATAGTAGCCACGGAGGAACAAGCCAACAATCCGCTGGATTTGGCACGACTGATACGTGACCAACACATCACGATGGTTTCTGGTACACCTTCACGCTGGCAGACATGGCTCACGAGCGATGATTTCTGTAACACCATAGCTGATGTGCGCATCTGTCGTGCCGGTGGTGAGAAGTTCTCCGACCAGCTGCTTGCGCAGATGCGTAGCGTGACCAAAGCACGTATCTTCAACTGTTACGGTCCGACGGAAATCACCGTAGCTTCTAACAACAAGGAATTGACTCATGCGGAGGTGGTTACTGTGGGTAAACCTCAACTGAATGTACGGGAGTTCATCGTGGATAGCGATGGCAACGAACTGCCTGTGGGGGTAGTGGGTGAACTGTATATCGGTGGACGAGGTGTGGCTCGAGGTTACAATAACCTGGACGATATGACTCGTGAACGCTTCATCGACTATCAGGGTGAACGCATCTATAAGTCGGGTGACTATGCGAAATGGTTGCCTGATGGTGATGTGGTTATCCTGGGACGTACCGACCACCAGATTAAGCTGCGTGGCCTCCGCATCGAACTGGGTGAAATAGAAAACGTGATGCTAAAAGTAGAGGGTATGAAGAAGGTGGTGATCCTTATCCGACAGTTGGGAGGAAAGGAACACCTCTGCGCCTACTTCACTGCAGAACGTGAGATAGCCATCGATGCACTGAAAGCAGAAATATCGAAGAGCCTGACACAATACATGGTACCAACCGCCTATCTGCAGCTGAAGGTGATGCCTATGACACCTAACGGTAAAACCGACGTCAAAGCCTTGCCTGAGCCACAGTTGGCCACCAGCTCTGCCTACACTGCTCCTGCCAACGACACCGAGCGCGCCTTCTGCGACATCTTTGCCAAGATACTGCAGATGGATAAGGTGGGTGCTACCGACAACTTCTTCGAGCTTGGTGGTACTTCGCTGGTTGTCACCCGTGTCATCATCGAAGCAGATAAAGCCGGACTGCATGTAGCCTACGGTGATGTGTTTGTGAATCCTACGCCTCGTAAGTTAGCACTGCTCATCACTGGTAACACCGAGAGTGACGAAAGCAGCGAGGTGACTAACTTCGACTATACCGACATAGATACCCTGTTACAGCTTAACACGCTCGATGTATTCCGTAAGGGTGAACGCCATCCTTTGGGTAATGTCCTGCTTACTGGTGCAACCGGTTATTTGGGCATCCACATCCTGCATCAGCTCATCGAATCGGATGCACAGCACATCTACTGTCTGGTGCGTGGAAAGACTCTCGAAGCCGCAGAGAACCGCCTACGCACATTGCTCTTCTATTATTTTGCCAATGCTTACCGTCCTCTCTTCGGAAAGCGCCTCCACGTAGTGACGGGTGATGTTACAGGTGAATTCGGTCAAGGACTTCAGATTGATACCGTCTTCAATTGCGCTGCCATCGTGAAACACTTCAGCGAAGGAACGGAAATTGAGGACATCAACATCGGTGGTGCCCAGCGCTGTGTGGACTACTGCTTAGAGCATGAAGCGCGGTTGGTGCATATCTCCACAGCCAGTACGCGCGGTCTGTGGGTGGGTGAGCCTAAAGAGGAAATCTTTACCGAGCAACGCTTCTACATGGGACAGTTCCTGGGTAATAAGTACATCTACTCTAAGTATATGGCAGAGCGACTGATTCTCGATGCTGTGGCCCATCAGGGACTGAAAGCTAAGATTATGCGTGTGGGAAATCTGTCGGCCCGCTCTACCGACGGTGAGTTCCAAGCCAACTTCTCGACCAACTCGTTCATGGGACGAATCAAGGTTTACAACATGCTGGGGTGCTGCCCATACAGCATGCGCAACAAGACCGTGGAGTTCTCACCCATCAATGAAGTGTCTAATGCCATCGTACTGCTTGCCACGACACCCGACCAGTGCACGGTGTTCCATCCATACAACATACACACGCAGTTCCTGGGTGATGTGCTCATGGGACTGTCGGCCGTGAGTGAGGGCATACGATTCGTGGAGCAAGAGGAGTTTATGGAAGTGATGGATAAGGCAAAGGCCGACCCACAGAAAGCCAAGCAGCTGTCTAGCCTACTGGCCTACCAGGACATGGCACATGGGCAGAAGACGACTGATGTGAGCCGTGATAACAACTATACCACCCAGGTGCTCTACCGACTGGGATTCAGTTGGTCGCCTACCTCATGGGACTATGTGGAACGCATGCTTACTGCCATCGGCGGCTTCGGATTCTTTGAATAGAGCTTTTATATATTAGTAAGATGTAACGATTAAATAAGATAATCGATGAAAACGATAGAATTGGAAGAGGCCAGACGCCTCGTAGCTGAAGGGGGAAAGTTGCCCGAAGCAGAACGTCTGAAATTACAACAGCAACGACTGCGTGAGTTGGTGGAATACACCCGTGCCCACTCACCCTACTTTGCGAAGCTCTATGCTAACATACCCGACGATTTCAAGCTTACCGACCTTCCCATCACCGAGAAGCCAACGTTGCTAGCCCATTATGACGACTGGGTGACCGACCGACGCCTACACCTGCAAGATGTGCTGAACTATGTGAACCGTGACCCCTTGAAAGATCAAAGTCGCCTATTGGGTGATTATACTGCACTCCGCACATCGGGGTCAACGGGTAATCCTCTGCCGATGGTGCGCGATGATTATCACAACAAAATACACGGTCAGCTGCTTGCCCAACGCTTGTTGACCGGAGCGGATCCTGATATGATGAATATCTCCAAGCACCGACGTGCCTCCATCATTCACCTCTCTAATGGAGCGTCCAGCTATGGTGCCTTCCTGCGCATGAAAGCAGCACATCCTGAAAGTGCGGATAACCTACTGGGTATCTCTGTGCTTGAATCTGTAGATACCATCGTGGCCAGACTCAACGACTTCCAGCCAGAGTCTATGGCTGGCTATCCGTCGATGATGGTACAACTGGCTGTAGAGCAGCTACAGGGACGACTGCACATCTCTCTGAAACATCTTGTGACATCTGCAGAGATGCTGTCGGAGAAGAATCATGCCCTGCTTAAGCAAGCCTTCCAATGTCCCGTAGGGAATAACTATTGCATGACAGAAGGAGGAGAGATAGCGATGACGCACGACTGCCCTCACCTGCACATCAATGATGACTGGATCATCGTGGAACCCGTGAATAAGGATATGCAGCCTCTGGGTATGAGCGACGAGTGGTCGGATGGTATTCTGGTTACCGACCTCAGCAACTACGTGCAGCCTATCATTCGCTACTATGTGAGCGACGTTATCCGCATTAAGCCTTCTACCTTCGATTGCTGCCAGCTACCTATCATGGAGATTAAAGGCCGCACATTCAGCAACTACACCATCTGCGGAAAGACGTTCAACATCGTTGGTATCTTTGCTAAATCTGAAGTATGGCCCGACTTGGTCAGCTTCCAGTTCGTACAGACCGACAGTGAGACGATCGAGGTACGTGGTGTCTGCAAAAGTGCCCCTGAGCAAGTGCTCCCACCACTCTGCAAACACTTGAAGGATTTCCTTGCCCAACAGGGTTGTCCTGATGCCCGTTTCGTCTGGTCGGCTGAACCGTTCATACCCAATAAGCAAGGTGGAAAGATTCCAATCTATGTGAAACTTTAACTGGCCTGATTATGAACAACGAAGAGCGTAAAGAACTAACCACCCTTTTCTGGAGATACCTCTGGTCGTCTATCCTCATCACCCTTTCCGGATGCTTGGGTAATGTGGTAGATGGTATCATCGTAGGGAAACTGATAGGTGCAGATGGGGTCAGTGCCATTAATCTTTCCAAGCCTATCGTGCAGTTGATGATGACGCTGAGCCTATTGATAGCTGCGGGTGGAAGTATGCTGGTGGGATTTGCGTTGGGAAAGAAAGATCTCATTCGCACACGTTATGTCTATACGCACTCCATGCTTAGCAGCTTCCTTATCAGCCTCGTGTTCACACTGGTGGGTATCATCCTACCGCTCTCGGTGGCCAACCTGCTGTGTGACAACGAGCATCTGTTGCAGCCTACGCTGGAGTACCTACAGCCCATGCTCCTCGGTGCCCCTGCCTATATGATGATGTGGGCCATCAGCCTGATGATCAGCGTGGATGGTAGTCCTCGATTAGCTTCTATCGCCATTATCGTGGACAATGCGGTCAACCTCAGCTTTGATATTATCTTTATCCAACTGTGCGGATGGGGTATCGAGGGTTCATCTACAGCTACGGTCGTTGGTCATTTGGTAGGTATCGCTATCATGTTGCTACACTATCGAAATGCCGACAATCACTTACGCTTTTCACTCAAGCACGAGCATCCGGAAGGAATGAATATCATTTCTCAAGGTACTCCCCTTGCTCTGGCATCAGTGTGCCTCACGGTGTTACTGTTTTCAGCCAACAGTATCGTATTGTCTTCACTGGGACGCACCGGTATCTTTGTCTTTGCCGTCTGTATGAACCTGTTGCAGATATACAACCTTTTCTGTGCTGGAACCTGCAGAACCCTGCAGTCGCTGGGTGCCATACAGGTGGGTAAGGGTGATAATGAAGCTTTCCAGCTCGTCATACGTAAAGCATTCCGTTTCATCACGATCTCCATGCTGATTACCTGCGTGGTCGCTTGGATCTTCCCTTCGGTGATAGCACGTCTTTTCGGAGCTGCCGACGAAACGACGATAGCCGAGTGCAACCGCGCCCTGCGCATCTTTGCACTCAGCTTCATACCTTTCTGCTACATCTATGTGCTGATGATTATCTATAAGCTCTATGGAAAGCACCGCATGGCACTGTTTATCTCTGTGGTGCTCTCACTCGCTGTTATCCCTATATTATGGATCATGGCACGTCTGGCCACCGATTACCTTTGGTATAGCTACCTGATAGCTTATCTCATTGAGGGTATCGTCATCTACGTGCTACATAAAGCTTTCCACGTCAAGTTTGAAATAGCCTCAGGAGACCCAACTACCACTTCGTCATAAAGGTGCTCGGAGAGATGGAGACCATCAGCCATGCCCAATGCAGCTTGTGCTTATCTGAGGTGTGCTTCAACACCTCCATGGTCTTCGTACCACCCATGAAAGAGTAACCGAGGGTGATTTTCGACTCCTTAGTAAGTGCATAGGATGCCGTGACATCAATTTCATGGCCAAGCGGCTTATCGGCATTCCTCAGATGCGCAGTGGTAGCCAGGAAATGGTAAGACGCATCGAAAGACAAAGCGTCATTTGGTGTCCAGGTGCCTCCCACATAGAGATTCTGCAAACCCGGTGAGAAACCATTGCGGTAGGCACTCACATAGAAGAAGTCCATAGCCCCGTAGAACTGATGATGAGAGCCATAGACTGTGGTGAAGCCACGCATCTTATCATGTCTGATTAAACCGATGTCTCCTCCCCCAGGTGTGGCAAAATTCTCATCACCACTGAGGTAGTCATAACCCGCATTGATACGATAATGAGAAGAAGGAGAATACCCCACTTTCACACTGGCCATCCATGCTTTGATAGGAATAGGAGTAGTGGACATTTCCTCATCATTGAATTTCATTTCCACATATTTACCCATCTGTCGGTAGTAGGAAGCTTCGAACAGCCAATGGGAAGGTTTAAATGAGAGGAATCCACCAACCAGTTGCTGGTATTTTGTGACGGGATCAATCTCACTTCCTCCCTGCATACCGATATTCATGAAGAGCAGTGATGCTCCCAATGGAATATTCTTCAGGTCGAAATGATACCAAGCCGTCTCCATGGTTTTGTAGGGTTGTGCGCCACCCGTGTAGTAGTTTCCACCATTCACATTCTCAGGGTTCTGGTTATACGCCAACATCACATGAAACTTTTGTTGGTGACCTTCATAGCCCAACTTCAGCACATCGTGTGAAGAAGCCGCCATGGCCCAGTCGTTGGAACCGATGATACGTTCATCATCGTAAGCCAGTTCCTGACGACCTATCTTCGCAAAGAGTCCGTTCTTCGACTTCAGTTGTGCCCAAGCCTCATAGATGTTGAACGCTCCCTGACTGCTCTGTCCCCAGATGCCTGAATGCTGTGCCACGATCTTAGCCTCCAGTCCTTTCTGAGCGAAGTCGAGGGTCAGACGGGCACGCTCCGTGATGAAATTGGAACGTTTTTGGTTTTGGTGTGCTGCATTGGACTCCTTAACAGGAAGTCCGCCATAGCGCAGCTCACCACGTGAGAGCAGCGAGCCAGTAAGGGAGAAGGTGTGGTCGGCCTCCTCCTGTGCCTGCAGACTGGGGGAAACCAGCAACAAGACTCCCAGCCATAGGGCATGTGTCCATAGCTTTCTAAAGTTCTTCATGGAAATAGTGATTATAAGGTTATGCCTTTTCAAACTCAAACAATTCTACAAAGCCCGTCATCTTGAACACGCTCATGATGTCTTCGTTGACGTTCTTCAGCACCATCCGATGACCGCTCGACTTCGCCTTCTTCAGGATGGCCAGCAAGATACGCAAACCACTGGAAGCGATATACTCCAGACCGGTGCAATCCATCACGATGTCTTTCTCATTGTTAGCATAGAGAGGTTGCAGCGCCTCTTCTACCTCAGCAGCTGCCGAAGTATCAAACTCACCTTCGAGTACAGCCACCAGCCGTCCGTCGATTTCTTCAATTTTCGTCTTCATTCTTCTTTATGTTTAAGTTATTCATTTTCTTCCACATCTTCAGCACGTTCTTCCCATCGATGCGCTCATAATTGATGGAGTCCATCAGGTTGCGCACCAAGAAGATGCCGAGTCCACCTATCGGACGGTCTTCCACCGAGAGGGAAGTGTCTACCTTCGAAACCTCGGTGGGTGCAAAGGCCATACCTCTGTCGGTGATGGTGTAGTTCATACGGTCGGGGGTTACCTTCACGTCGATCCTCACCTCGCCCTCCATGCCGTTCGGATAGGCATAGTCCATCACGTTCACCACTGCTTCCTCTACCGCCAGCATCAACTTCATACCCAGACTCTTGTCCAGCCCCATCTCTTGGTTCACCGACTTCACAAAGCTGTTCAACTCTTTCACCAGACTGAGGTCGTTCTTCAGCGTGAGCTGTCTGCTCAGCAACACCTCCTCGTCCTGCGGTGTATAGCGCATAGCCAGCAAGGTGAGGTCGTCGCTCTGCCTTGCCCCCTGCACGAAGTCGGCCACCCGTGCCAGCATATTTCCTACCAGCGCCTGAGGGGTGGTCTGCTGCTGTGCGCGACTCTGCTCCAACGCTGCCATGACACGCTTCAGGGTAAACAGTTGATGCTTCTCGTTCATCGCCTCGGTCAGTCCATCGGTATAGAGGAAGAGTGCATCGCCTGGCTGCATCTGGTATTCCTGAGTGCTATAAGCATAGTCCATCACTGCCAATGCCAGATTCGCCTTCGCTTCCAGCAGCTTCACCCCATCCTGCCCCACTATCACGGGGAGGTCGTGTCCCGCGTTACAGAAACGCAGCCTGCCTGTGGGGAGATCTAAAACGCCCACGAAGAAGGTCACGAACATGCCCGAAGCATTGTCCTGACAGCAGTATTCATTGATGTTATGGATGATGTTCACAGGGTTAGTCTGGTGTGCAGCGATGGTGCGGAACAGTGAGTGTACCACTGCCATGACCAGCGAAGCAGGTACGCCCTTACCGCTCACGTCGCCGATGCAGAAGAAGAGCTTCTCATCGCGTATGAAGTAGTCGTACAGGTCGCCATCTACCTCCTTGGCAGGCGTCAACCAGCCGTAGAGGTCTATGTCCTTGCGGTCGGGGAAAGGTGGGAACACACTGGGCAGCATGTCGGTCTGTATCTTGCTGGCCACATGCAGTTCACTGGAGATGCGCTCCTTTTCGATGTTGGTCTGCTGCAGGTGCTTCATGCTCATAGCAGCCCTGTTCAGGATGAATGCCAGCAGCAGCAAGCCGCCCAGCATGAGCCAGAGGGTCTTGTTGCGCATGGATTTCAGACTGGCGTAGATCTCATCGTCATAGTTCACCACCGCCACCTGCCAACGGTTCGGGTGGTTAATAGTACCAAAGAACACATAGCCGTCGGCCTGGTCTTCCCAATCCGAGAAGGCCGCCACCTTGACGCGAGTGGTGTCTTTCACTGCACCCTCCTGCAATTTGACGTTCAGCAGACGCACCGCCGCGTCCAGGTCTTTCTGCTTCACCTTACCAGCCTCCGGACCGCTGATGAGTTGACCATCGACCGTGAGCAACAGATCAAACGATGAGGGATAGAGCCTTCTGGAATTCAGCGTACGTCCCAGCCAGTCTACCGACACGTCTATCTGCAGCACAGCCACCACACGGCCGCTGGTATCGTGCAGTGGATGGATGTAGGTGGTGAGCATCATCTGTGCACCGTCGGTATCCATATAGGGGTTGCACCAGTAAGTCGAATCAGCTTCTATGGCAGCATTGTAGAGGGGTGAGGTAGTATAGTCGTGCGTCTCCGAAGCCACTTGCATGGTCTCGATTCTCCCATCCTGTCGGCGGGTAGTGTAAGGTTCGTAGAGCCGTCCTTTCGAGGGGAAGTAGTCGGGAATGAACGCCAAGCCACAGCCGGTGATGTCAGGATTATCTTCCACGAAACGACGCGTCAGATCCATGTAGAAGTCGGGATCGTTCAGCCCTTGCTCCGCCTCCCATCGACGGTTGGTCGTCGCAGCCTCCACGTTGTTCAGTATGGCACGTATGTTCTGTGCCTTGATCACCAACTCATTCTCTGCCTGACGCACCAGGTCGCTGCGCAACTCCTCACGAGCATAGTAATACTGCATGCCCGACATCAGCTGCATCAGCACCGCTGCCGTCAGTATAATGATCACTCCCGTACGTCCGTTGAGTGAGCTTAGCCACTTCTTTAGGTTCTCCAGCATTACCTTTTAATTATTGATAATAACAAACCGTCCACACATAACCGTCCTCCGGACAGACCTCAGTATGACTCCACGTGCCACTCAGGTCCAGGTCTTTCATCGCATTGCTAATGCCCTGTCCCGTGAGTTTCAGGAAAGCCTCCTTCTGCGTCCAGCGCTTGATGAACTCCACGTCGGGCCGCTCTGCCTGTCTTACCTCCTGAAGGTCGTCCTCGCTCAGCACATAGGCCGCCAGTTCCTCCCTGTAGGAGCGAATGCTTTCTATGTCGATGCCCACAGGTCGGTCGCTCACGGCACAGGCCACCGCCACACGGCAATGGCTCAGACTGAAGTGAATGTCAGGATGGTCCTTGAGGTAAGGTTTATCATGCTCCCCGAAGGCCAACTCCTGCGGTTCCGTGATGCCATATTCCTCCTCCAGCGCCTGCTGCAGCAACCTGTAGGCCGCCACCGACTGCCTCTGTCCCGCCTCATGACGGAAGCGTAGAGCCTTCTCTCGACGCTGCGAAGACACCTGTTTCAAGGCTGCCTCCAAGTCCATTTCTTCGATATGGTCGTCTATGTAGATCACGAATATCAGTCTTACTTCCTATTCAAAAGTGTAAAGATAGTAAAAATAGAATATTTACAAGAAAAAACAGTAAAAAAAGAAAAGACCCTGCAAAACTTGCAAGGTCTTTAGGAGGGGTGCCCAGTCGGACTCGAACCGACGACATTCAGAACCACAATCTGACGCTCTAACCAACTGAACTATGGGCACCATGTATGCTCCTCTTTCGAAAAGCGTTGCAAAGATAGGGCTTCTATTTGAATCTGCCAACTATTTTTCTAAAAAATTTGAAGATTCCGTCTTATTTCAACTCTCCCTGATGGCGGAAGATGGCAGAGAGTGATTGCATGAATTGCTGACGATGATCATTGAGAGTCTGCAACAAAGCGGTCTGCAAGGTCGCATCAAGTCCCTTCTGCCCTTCCAGTTCGAAACCGTCACGCTTAGCTGTGAAAAGAGCGATGCCATCTTCACTTACGGCATAGATGCGGGCATTACCCACCATGTTATGGTCTAAATAATAGCAAGCAGGACCTTCGCAAAACAGATTGGTGACATTCATTGGGAGAGAGAGGGAGGATTGATCAGCCAAAGCAACCATGGGAGTGTTCATGGAACCCTTCAGCGTATCGTCGGTATTCAGATTCTTCATCAGGAAATAGAGGGAAAAAACTGCTACCAATACAGCTGCAGCCATACCAAGCCACCGTTTGAGGGCTTGTTCCCTACCCTGACGCTGAGGACGTAGCACCGCATGAGGTAGACGAGCTTCCAGTTGCTCCCAGCTTCCTACTGGTAGTGGCTCTTCATAGTCGTCCAGCTTCTGGCTGAAGCGCTCTAACCAAGGTTCCTGATTTTCTGTAGCTTTCATTCTTTATTCTCCTTTATCCAATTCTTAATTTTCTCCGTCAGAAGAGCTTTCGCACGTACCAGTTGTGAAGCCGATGAGCGTTCCTTAATGCCCAGCATATTGGCAATCTCTTTGTGCGACTTTTCTTCCATGACATAGAGGTTGAACACGGTGCGATAACCATCGGGCAGTTCGCCCAACAGCTGCATCAATACATCAGAAGGAATCAGTTCCACATCCTCAGCATCGGGAATCTCTTCCGACAAGGGGGTAGCATCGATGTCGACACTCTCACGCAGTGCATCACTGTGACGGAGATATTGCAGGGCTTCATTGCGCATCACGACCTTCAGCCATGACTGCAGGGATCCCTCTCCCCTATGCTCAAACTGTGAGATGGAAGTATAGACCTTGATAAACCCTTCCTGAAGCAGGTCTTGTGCCGTATCACGGTCGTTCACATAGCGCATCAGGTAGGCCAGCATGCGTGGAGCATATTGCTCATAGAGCACGCGGAACGCGTCATGGTCGCCCTGAGCACAACGTCTCACCAGTTCGTCTTCTGTGTATAACTTCCTTTGCACCTGTTCTACTATTTAAATGCTACGACTGCAAAAATACTGCATCTATTTATAAAAATAAAATCTATGAGCAAAAAAATGCTCCTCATCATCAGAAGAGGAGCATCTTAGATTGTTTAATACTAAAAATTACTTTGCAGGATGCACCATTTTCCAGATACCTGCAGCGCAAGCAGCACCAATGAATGGACCTACAATGAAGATCCAAAGATTAGCCAATGCGGTGCCTCCCTGGAAGAAAGCAGGAGCAATAGAACGGGCTGGGTTCACTGAAGTACCAGTGTAGCGGATGCAAACCAAGTGTACCAGAACGAGGCTAAGACCGATAGCCAGACCTGCAAAGTTATTGGTAGCACCATTGGTCTTGGAAGTAGCACCAAGCACGACGAGTACGAATACACAGGTGAAGATAATCTCGGCCAGTAAACCACCGATGACACTCACACCAGCCTGCAAGTCATTAGCACCTGTACCAGCCAGTGAGTCAACATTGCTGGTAAGCAGCCACAACAGGATAGAGCCGATGAAAGCACCGATTACCTGGAACAACATGTACATACCACAATCCTTGGCGCTCATACGGCCAGTGAGGTAGCAACCCAATGTGATGGCTGGATTAATGTGGCAACCAGAGATGCCACCAATAGTGTAAGCCATAGCTACTACAGCCAAACCGAAAGCTAATGCCGTACCTACAACAGCGGGGATGTTTGCAACTGGATCACAGCCTAAGCTGACAGCAACACCACAACCCATCAAAACGAGCACCATAGTGCCCACCATTTCTGCTAAATACTTTTTCATAACTATTAAATTTAAAAATGAGTTCTGTTACTAGACTACAAATATAAAATAAACTTATGAGAAAAAAATATTTTTCACCCAATTTTTTTCTTCCTTTTATCCCAACGGAGATAGATACCTGCCAGTATGGTACCACTGATGCTATGCCATGCGCAAGAGATGGCACAAGGGAGAACGGAGAGTGGTTGGGCTGCAAAGAAAGTTCCAGCCAGAACGGTAGCTAATCCTGCATTCTGCATACCTACCTCGATACTGATGGTGCGTTTCTTCGCTGTATTGAAACGCGCCAGTCGGCCCACTGTCCATCCCAACAAATAGCCCAGAGAATTATGACAGAACACCACGACGAAGGTCCAAAGGAACAGCCACAAGCCACGTGCCACGAGGTCATCATGTACGGTTGAAACTACCCCTCCAACGATAAAAGCCAAGCAGGTAACACTGAGCCCTGGCATCATGGATTGGATGACAGGGAAGTTCTTACGGTGGGAATAGGTATAGTTCAGAAAGCAGCCAATGCCAACAGGGATGATGGTAACGATAAGGATATTGAGGAACATACCCACCGCATCGATCTCGATGATGGCCCCAGCTGTGAGTTGCATCAGCAAAGGTGTCATGACAGGTGCCAACAGTGTAGAAGCACAGGTCATTCCCACAGAGAAAGCCACATCTCCGTGACAGAGGAACGACATGATATTACTGGATACGCCACCAGGACAGCAACCAACCAGCAAAATACCAAGCGCCAAAGCTGGCTCTAAGCGGAATACATGTACCAACAGGTAGGCTACACAAGGCATAATGAAAAACTGTGCACAGGCTCCGATAAAAATATCAAAAGGACGACGCGCCAAGATTCGGAAATCTTGGGTAGTAAGCATAAGTCCCATGGTCAACATGATAATGCCAAGAATCACGGTCTGTGTATTTCCTCTTACCCATGCAAACAACTGGGGTAAAAAGAAAGACAAGATAGCAGCTGCTATCACCACTATCGAAGCATGACCTGACAGCCAACGACTGAGTTTCTGAATCATCACAATCATGGGTGTCAATCATCAAAGCGCTGCAGGATGCTCTCATAAGCATCAATGCGACGATCACGCAGGAAAGGCCACCAACGACGCACCTGCTCACAGCGTTCCAGGTCCACTTCCACCACCAAACACTCAGGAGCCTCATCACCTGCCTGAGCAATGATTTCTCCCTGTGGACCAGCCACAAAGCTATGTCCCCAGAACTGTATGCCATTCGTCTGTCCTGAAGGATCTGGTTCATGCCCTACCCTGTTCACAGCGATCACAGGTAGTCCATTGGCCACCGCATGCCCTCGCATCACAGTCTGCCATGCTCCCTGCTGGCGGGCTTTCTCCTCGGCAGTATCAGTACTCTCCCAACCTATGGCTGTAGGATAGATCAGCAGCTCAGCGCCACGCATAGCCATCAGACGGGCTCCTTCTGGATACCACTGGTCCCAACATACCATCAGACCCAGTTTCCCAAGGGAAGTCTCAATGGGTTGGAAGCCCAGGTCACCTGGAGTGAAGTAGAACTTTTCATAGTATGCAGGATCATCGGGGATGTGCATCTTGCGGTACTTGCCAGCCACAGAACCATCTGAATCAAACACCACAGCAGTATTGTGGTAGAGTCCGGTAGCCCTACGCTCAAAGAGAGAGGTCACCAACACGATACCTAATTCAGCAGCCAACTGTCCATAGAAGTCTGTTGATGGACCAGGTATAGGCTCCGCTAAATCAAAGTTGTCCACATTTTCCACCTGACAGAAGTACAGGGAGTTATGCAGCTCCTGCAACACTACAAGTTGTGCGCCCTTAGCTGCACACTCACGTACTCCTGCAGCCATACGCTGCTTGTTCTGCTCTATGTCTGAGGTGCAGGCTTGCTGCACCATTCCTATTTTTAGCATCGAACCAAAATTTAGAATTATGATTTCTTATTCTTCTTCCAAAGCTTCGTCATATCCTCCAGTGTCTTGCCCTTGGTCTCAGGAACCAACTTCCATACAAAGAGGGCTGCCACCACGCAGATGATACCATAGAGTGCATAGGAGAAGAAGTGACCAAAGCTCACGCCCATGCTACCTAAGCGCATATTGTACATAGGTAGGAAGGTAGATGATACGATAAAGTTGAATATCCACTGGAATGCCACGGCTATGGCCACAGCCTGACTGCGGATAGTGTTAGGGAATATCTCGGAAATAAGTACCCAGCAGATAGGACCCCAACTGAACATGAACGAGGCACTATAGACCATGATGCTCAGCACAGGAATAATGCTTGGGATACCACTTACCACACTGCTCACTGCTACGCCAAAGGCACCTATGGCCATGCCAATAGAACCACTGATAAGCAATGGTTTACGCCCCAGTTTCTCCACAGTAAATACTGCCAGGAGGGTAAAGGTGATGTTCACTACACCCATCATCACGGTCTGCACCATCGGATTGCCCATACCCATGCTCTCGAAGATACGCGGAGCGAAGTAGAGCACTGCGTTGATGCCAATGGCCTGCTGGAATACACTGAGCATGATGCCAATGAAGATTACCATCCAACCATAAGAGAACAGACGCTCAGTCTTCTGCTCAGCCGTACTGCGAATCTCACCAAGGATAACCTGAGCCTCAGAGGAGCCATTGATGCGTGTAAGCACCTGCAAGGCACGCTGGTCCTGACCACTCATCACAAGGTAGCGCGGAGTCTCTGGTACCAGCAGGATGAGCAGAGCGAAAAGACCAGCAGGCACAGCCTCACTGACAAACATCAATCGCCATCCTGTAGCAGTGGTCCATGCTGCTGCCTCTGGATTGAGAATCTGGTTTACCCCATTCACTAAATCCACGACTGGATTGGCATGACTGCCCAGAATAAGGAAGTTGACAAAATACACCACCAACTGACCGAAGATAATAGCGAACTGGTTCCATGAAACCAGTTTACCACGGATACCAGAAGGAGCCACCTCAGCGATATACATAGGACAAATGGCAGAGGCCAAACCTACACCGATGCCACCCAGTACTCGATAGAAATTGAACATCACCAACAGGGCAAATGATGGACTTCCATGTTGGAAGAACAGGAACTCTGGATTCCAACTTCCTAATGCCGACAGGAAGAATAACACACCTGCCACAAAGAGCGAACGCTTACGTCCCAAACGAGAAGCGAAGACGCCAGACAACGCACTACCGATGATACATCCAATCAGCGCACTGGATGAAGTGATGCCATGCAGAGCATCCGTGTATTGGAAGTCGGATGCTCCCATGAAGAACGCCTGTAAGCCCTTTTCTGCACCAGAGATGACAGCTGTGTCATATCCAAAGAGCAAGCCACCTAATACCGCCACCAGGACGATAGAGAAAAGGTAGCCGGAGCTACCTTTTTCATTGTTTGCCATATACCTATTTTATTTAATATACATGTTTACGATAGCCTCGTACAGCTCTTGCTTACCACTACGCTGTGTTGGCTCTCCGTGAGCCTTGGCATAGTCCACCAACTCTTCGAGTGTCATCTTGCCTTCTTCGAAGCGCTTACCTTCACCACTGTCGAATGAAGCATAGCGATCCTTCACCATCTGGCAGATAGGCGAATTCTCCAGCAAGTCTGCAGCATTCAACAGGGCACGTGCCATGGCATCCATACCACTGATATGCGCAATGAAGATATCCTCAGGATCAGTAGAGTTACGACGCAGTTTAGCATCGAAGTTGGAACCACCATTGCCCAGACCACCATTGCGGATTATCTGCATCATGGCCTGGATAAGGTCGAAGTTGTCGATTGGGAACTGGTCGGTATCCCACCCATTCTGATAGTCACCACGATTGGCATCGATAGAGCCCAACATACCGTTGTCCACAGCCACAGTAAGCTCATGCTCGAAGGAATGTCCAGCCAATGTTGCATGATTCACTTCGATGTTCACCTTGAAATCCTTATCCAGTCCGTTAGCGCGCAGGAAACCTATCACGGTCTCTGTATCCACGTCGTATTGGTGCTTGGTCGGCTCCATAGGCTTAGGCTCAATCAGGAAGGTACCCTTGAATCCCTTGGCACGGGCATAGTCACGAGCAGCGGTAAGCATCTTGGCCAGATGGTCCTTCTCACGCTGCATCTGGGTGTTCAACAAGCTCATGTAGCCCTCACGACCACCCCAGAACACATAGTTGGTACCACCCAACTTGATGGTAGCATCGATGGCATTCTTTATCTGAACGGCTGCACGAGCCACCACGTCGAAGTCAGGATTGGTAGCAGCACCATTCATATAGCGCTTGTGGCCAAAGACATTGGCAGTACCCCAAAGCAACTTAATGCCCGTCTCCTTCATTTTCTCCTGCAGATAGTCTGTAATGGTCTGCATGCGCTCTTCATACTCCTCGATGGTGTCAGCCTCTTCGATGAGATCCACATCGTGGAAACAGAAGTATTCAATGCCCAGCTTCTGCATAATCTCGAATCCAGCATCAGCCTTTGCCTTGGCACGGCATACTGGGCAAGCACCCTCATCCCATGCATAGGCACGGGTCTGCCCACCGAACTGGTCACCACTGGCCTGTCCCAGTGAGTGCCACCAAGCCATGGCAAACTTCAGCCAGTCCTTCATCTTCTTGCCCATCACTACCTTCTCAGCATCGTAGTAGCGGAATGCCAAAGGGTTCTTACTCTCTGTACCTTCAAACTTTATCTTCCCTATTTGTGGGAAATACTCTTTTTTCTCCATTTTTTTGAATTATGTTTTTTAAATTATGAATTATCTTTAAGGATGTTTTTCCATCGCTGATAAGCCTCTTGATAAGCTTCCAAATGCTTCACGTCTGGCTCTATCACAGCCAGTCTGCTCAGACCTGTGAAAGCATCTTGCATCGTGCTATAGCATCCCACACCGATACCTGCTCCACGGGCAGCACCTACAGAACCATCAGTATCAAACAGCTCCACCGTTGCCCCTGTAATACTTGCCAAGGTCTCACGGAATACCGGACTATGGAACATATTAGCCTTGCCTGCATGAATCTTCTTGACATCCAAGCCCATCTTCTCCATGATCTCAATGCCATACTTGAAGGAGAACACCACACCCTCTTGGGCAGCACGCAGCAAGTGACTACGATTATGCACGTTGAAGTTCAAGCCATGAATAGAGCAACCCACTTCAGCATTCTGCAACAAGCGCTCAGCGCCATTGCCAAATGGCAACACACTGATGCCTTCAGCACCGATAGGGATCTCCTGAACCAACTTGTCCATCTCAGCATACTTCGTACCCACAGGAGCCATGTTCTTACGTATCCAGGAGTTCAATATACCAGTGCCATTGATGCAGAGCAGCACCCCCAAACGGGGCTTTGACACCTCATGATTCACATGGGCGAAAATATTCACACGAGAAAGTGGATCATAGCTTACCTTATCATTCACGCCATAGACCACTCCTGATGTGCCAGCTGTAGAAGCTATCTCACCAGGATTCAGTACACCTAATGAAAGGGCGTTGTTAGGCTGATCACCAGCTCTGTAAGTCACAGGGATTCCAACTTTCAGACCCAGTTCCTGCGCAGCAGAGGCACACACCCTACCCTGTTCACCAAAGGTAGGACGGATCTCTGGCAACAGCTCCTCTGGGAAACCAAAGTGCCGCAGTAAGGCATGAGCTGGTTGGTTCTCCTTAAAATCCCACGCAATGCCCTCTGACAGACCTGAGACAGTGGTACATATTTCTTCTGTGAGGCGCATACCAATATAGTCGCCAGGGAGCATCACTTTATATATACGTTCGAAGAGAGCAGGCTCATTCTGCTTTACCCATGCCAATTTCGCAGCGGTAAAGTTGCCAGGAGCGTTCAGGTAGTGTGTCAGGCAGTAGTCGCTACCCAGAGCCTCGAAAGCCTCCTGTCCGTAAGGCACAGCACGGGAGTCGCACCAAATGATGCTGTGTCTCAAGGGTTTCTGATCCTTGTCCACACACACCAGTCCGTGCATCTGGTAACTGATGCCTATGGCCCCCACCTCATCGGCAGGCACCTCAGCCAGTATTTCCTGCGTGCATTGCTTCAGGTAGGTCCACCAACTCTCAGGGTCTTGCTCTGCCCATCCGGGCTTATGAGCTATAATTTCAGCTTCAGTTTTGGGATAAAAGGCGGAAGCTATACATGCTCCAGTCTCTGCGTGCACTGCACTGGCTTTTACTGAAGAGCTTCCTATATCATAACCTATTAGATACATGCTGACTCGGTATTAGATTAATGCTTATGTTTACAGCATGCTAAGGTATGACAAATATTTGAGAAAAGAAAACTTATATATATAAAAAAGGTGTTGAAAGCATCTAACATGCCTCAACACCTCGATAATTTGCGTAAATAGAATCCAGACTTAAGCGAGCTTAACCAAAAGGTCAGCTTCCTGCTCCTCAACGATGAGCTTGTCTTCTCTCAGCAACCAACCCAGACCCAAAAACAGATCCTTGTCACTTCTGATCTTCAGAACCTTCTTCAGTTCCTTAGTAGTCAAACCATCTGTACCATTCAGGGCATTCCAAATCATGCCTGCTGTTTCACCAGCTTTTACCTTCAACATTTCTTTTTACTTTTTAGTTAAACAATTGTTTAAGAATAGGACTTAAAAACCTAATCCTTTTGAATTCGGCTGCAAAGATAATAATAATATGTTATACAACATACAAAAATCGTTGTTTTTTTAATAAATTTTGTCAGTCAAGGATTAAAAAGAGGAAAAATAGTCAGCGCATGGTGCCAAATTGTCCATAAAATGCCCTTTTTGAGCCTTGGCATCCAGTTTGCAAGGTATATTAGCGAACAAAGTTCAGAGAAATTCTGCAATGAACAACAAAGAATGGCGTTCAAGAAAAAAAGAAGTTTAACAAATTAATATAGGAGGTTTTATTATGACACCTGTAAGAAGAAATCAAGATTGGTTACCTACCCTTTTCAATGGTTGGTTTGACAATGACGACTGGATGATGAGACGTGCAAATTCTACGGCCCCAGCCATCAATGTGTTTGAAACAGAAAAAGATTACACCGTGGAGTTGGCTGCTCCTGGTATGACCAAGGAAAACTTCAATGTTCACATTGACGAAGAGAACAATCTGGTGATCAGCATGGAGAAGAAGACTGAGAATGAGGACAACAAGAAAAACGGTCGCTACCTGCGTCGTGAATTCTCATACACCAAGTTCCAGCAGACCATGATTCTGCCAGATGATGTGGATCGTGAGAAGATTGTGGCTCATGTCGAGAACGGTGTATTGAACATCGCCTTGCCTAAGTTCACCAAGGAAGAAAAGGAAAAGGCAAAGAGAGTAATCGATATTGCTTAAGCACTGAATTTTAAGCATTAAAGTATTAAGGCTGCGCTAATCGAAAGACTGCGCAGCCTTTTTTATATAATTCATCATAAGTATATACTGAAGAACACTTGTGAAAGTAATAAATAATACAAGGCTTCATCCAATTAGTTTGCAGGCTCTATTCTCGGAGTTTGCAAGCTTTATTCTCGATGAATAGAGGCTCCAAACATTCCGTTTAGAGCCTCTATTCTATGTGGTTCTATACTTTATTTCTCGTTTTGCGTCATTTGCGTATTAGAAAACCAACTTTTTCTAATAAATACATTTGCCTCGAACCAAATGTATTTCTATAGGAAAGTTATATATTCTAATACGCAAATAACGCAAGAACTTATTAAAACACTATTTCTATTTGTTCCACAGATGGCTCATCGCTCTCATTATCAAGTTTTTAGGTATGTTATTCTACGGAAATGCAAGCCTGTGGTTCTGCAAATGGCATTTCAAATACTTGATAGAAACTTCTTTCGTTTCCGGAAACGAAAGAAATGGAGCAATCAGGACTTGAAGCATTGTTAGGTTTGATAATCTTTGCTTTTAGGTAGAATAGATAAGCCCCTCCGAAGAGGGGCTAAGAATTTAATCTTCGGCATATAGCCTTATTGTGATAAGATGTAGAAAATCTTACAGCACAAAAGTAACTATAATCTGTTATTTCGCAAACAAAAAGATGTTTTTTTTACAAAAAAGAATTTTATCATTCCATTATTTGGTAAAATGAACATTTTTTCAGAAATTGCATTCCAAATTTTCTAATACCATATAATATGAAACAACGTATTTTAGGCATTGATACAGGAACCAACAGCCTTGGGTGGGCAGTAGTAGATAGAGATGAGAATAACAACTATCAATTGATTAGACATGGAGACCTCATCTTTCAAGAAGGTGTGAAGGTCGAAAAAGGAATAGAATCTTCCAAAGCCGCTGAAAGAACAGAACACAGGGCTTCAAGGAGACATTTTTTCAGAAGAAGACTGCGCAAGATAGAAGCTATTAAAGCTTTAATAAAATACAATTTATGCCCAGAATTGTCTGAAGACGAACTCCAGACTTGGAAACTTAAGAAATTATATCCAAGTAATGACGAGTTCATGCTTTGGCAGCGCACTAATGAAAATGAAAACAAGAATCCATATTTTTACAGATATCTTTGTTTAACCAAAAAGCTAGACCTGACAGTGAAATCTGACCGATTTATTTTGGGCAGGGCATTCTACCATCTGGCTCAGCGAAGGGGATTTCTAAGCAACCGCCTTGAAAGCACCGATGATAATGAAACGGGCAAAGTAAAGGCTTCTATATCAGATTTATCAAAAGAGATAGAAGAAGCTCACTGCACATACCTCGGTGAATACTTTTACCATCTTTATGATCAATATGGTCTAAACGTGAAAATCAGAAATAGATACACAGACAGAGAAGAACACTATAAGAAAGAGTTCTATGCCATCTGTGAGCGCCAATCACTTAGTGAAGAAATGATCAGAGACTTTGAACGAGCCTTATACTTTCAGCGCCCGCTTAAATCTCAGCGTAAGGGCGTAGGGAAATGTACTTTTGAGAAGTCTAAACCTCGCTGTGCAGATTCTCATCCAGCTTTTGAAGAGTTCCGTATGCTATCATTTATCAACAACATAAAGATACAAACACCTCAAGACAAAGAATTACGTCCACTGAATGCTGATGAAATAGCCCTAGCAAGGCCTGTTTTCTTTAGGAAAAGTAAACCTCAATTTGATTTTGAGGACATAGCAAAAGCTATAGCAGGAAAGAACAATTATGTATGGTATAAAGAGCCTAATGGCAAGCCTTATCTTTTCAACTACAGAATGTCACAGGGAGTGACAGGATGCCCCACCACTGCTGCCTTGATTTCCATTTGGGGTGAAAACTGGAAAGAGAATATTGCAGAAACATATATAGCTTCTAAAAAGAAAAATGGCACTAAGAGTCTGGATGAAGTTATCAATGATATATGGAACGTACTTTCGTTTTTCTCATCAAAAGAGAAACTTGCAGAATTTGGCAAGGAGAAACTACAACTCAATGAAGACGAAGCCAAAAAGTTCTCACAAATCAAACTTACTCATGGTTTTGCTTCCATTAGCTTAAGTGCCATTAATAAGATATTGCCATATTTAAGAGAGGGCTATATTTATTCACAGGCCGTTTTCCTTGCCAATCTAAAAGCTGTGGTGGGTACTAAATATTGGGATAATGAGGGAACTCGAAAGTATATAGTAGATAATGTTAAAGAAATAATAAGCAACTTCAATCCTAATGATAAGACCCTCACAGGAACACTGGAATTCTGCATAACTGATTACTTGCAAAACAACTTTGGCCTTGCACCTGGAGCTATGTCAAAGTTATATCATCCTTCAATGATAGAAACGTATGAAGATGCCAAAAAGAATGATCAGGGAATTTATCAGTTAGGGTCGCCTATGACAAATGCCGTTCGTAATCCTATGGCTATGCGTTCACTGCATCAGGTAAGAAAAGTTGTCAATCAACTCTTGAAGGAAAAGACCATAGACAATAATACGGAAGTACATATTGAATATGCCAGAGAACTGAATGATGCCAATAAGCGTAAAGCAATAGCAGACTACAACAAGGAACTAGAAAAAAAGAGAGCTAACTATCGCGAAGAAATTAAAAAGCTATACAAAGAAGATCAAGGCAAAGAGATTGAACCCACAGAAGAAGACATCCTGAAATTTCAATTCTGGGAGGAACAAGATAGAAAATGTGTCTATACAGGTAAATCCATAGGAATAGCAGACTTTATAGGTAAAAATCCTAAGTTTGATATAGAGCATACTATACCAAGAAGTGTGGGTGGAGATAGCACTGCTATGAACATGACTCTCTGTGAAAGCCACTTCAATAGAAGTGTGAAAGGAGCTAAGATGCCTTCAGAACTTAGTAACCAGGCAGACATCTTAGAGCGTATATCACCTTGGAAAGACAGAGTAGCAGAACTGTCAAAACTTATAGACAAGCAAAGGACAAATGCTTCTATGGCTAAAGACATGAAAGATAGGATCATTCAAAAGAGGCATAGGCTGACCTTGGAAAGAGACTATTGGCGTGGAAAGTATGCACGTTTCGTTATGACGGAAGTTCCTGAAGGTTTCAGCAGAAGGCAAGGTGCAGGAATAGGTCTGGTATCCAAGTATGCAGGTTTGTACCTGAAATCATTATTCCACAAAGAGGGTAATAGAGATAAAAGCAATGTCTATGTGGTAAAAGGTCTTACCTCTGCTCAGTTCCGAAAAATGTGGGGCCTGCAAAATGCTTATGAAAAGAAATCTAGGGATAATCATGTGCATCACTGCATAGATGCAATAGTCATTGCATGTATTGGTAAGAGCGAGTATGATAAGATGGCTCACTACTATCATGATGAAGAACGTTATCAGATAGGGGAAGGGAGTAAGCCTCAGTTTGAAAAGCCATGGAAAACATTTACCGAAGATGTCCTAAGCATTGAAAAAGATTTACTGGTAGTACATTCTACTCAGGACAAACTTCATAAGAATGCTAAGAAATGGATTCTGACTAAAACTGGAAAACATCTTTCAAATAGTGATTCTGTCAGAGGTACACTACATAATGATACCTATTATGGAGCTATTATGAAAGATGACCAACTAAGATATGTAGTGAGACGTTCTTTGGATAGGTTAGATGTAAAAGATATCAAGAATATCGTTGATGATAGAGTAAGAGAAATCATTGAAGGCAAGATAGCAGAAAAGGGATTCAAGGAGGCCTTGGCAGGGCCTATATATATGAATAAGGAGAAAGGCATCTTAATTAAAAAAGTGAGGTGCTATGCACCAACTGTCACAAAGCCTCTGCATATACGTCAACAAAGAGACTTATCTGCCAAAGATTATAAACAGCAGTATCATGTCATGAATGACTCAAACTATCTGATGGCCATATATGAAGGTTTGGTCAAAGGAAAAGTTAAGAGAGACTTTGAAATAGTAAATAATCTGGATGCAGGAAATTTCTATAAACATAGTACCAATAAATTCGACTATCCTTCTGTTGCCCCAGAAAAGAGTAAAGATGGTTTCCCATTAAAGTACACCTTAAAAATAGGAACACATGTACTTTTATGGGAAAAAACTCCAAACGAGATTTGGGATGCCACTAAAGAAGAATTGTGTAAACGTCTTTACTATGTGGTAGGGTTAAGTAAATCACCGACTACAGATAAAAAAACAGGTAAAGAGTATTTATATGGAAATATTAATTTACGTTATCATCAGGAGGCCAGGATTGCAAAAGATTTGTCGCAAAAGAAAGGCTTATTTATGGTAAATGAGGCCTATCGTCCACTTATTACAATGAATCATAATCAATTCAAGGCTTTAGTAGAAGGAGTTGATTTTGAAATTACGATTCTAGGAGATATTAAAAGACTTAGATAACCATGCTTAAACGTACATTGGTTTTTAGTTCGCCTGTAGTTCTTAGCATAAAGAACCAACAGATAGTGTTGTATTATAAGGATTTGCCAGAAGAAAAACGCACTATACCTATTGAAGACATTGGTGTGGTATTAATAGAGAATCCCATGATATCTATTTCAATACCTCTAATAAATGCATTATCTGACAATAATGTAGCACTTATCTTTTGTGATTCTCGCAGTATGCCAAATGCTATGTTGATGAATTTAGAGACTAATACCATGCAGGGTGAAGTGCTCAGAAATCAAATTAACATTGGTGAGGTGCTTAAGAAGAATCTTTGGAAACAAATTGTTGAGTATAAGATAAGAAATCAGGCACTTTTATTAGAAAAGTTAAACATAGATGCTTCTTCTCTGAGACCTCTTTATACGAACGTAAAAAGTGGTGATAACGACAACAGAGAAGGTATTGCAGCAAAACTATATTGGCCTTTGTTGTTTGGAAATGAATTTATCAGAGATAGGAGTTCTGGGGGTATTAACATTTTATTGAATTATGGATATACTATCTTAAGAGCTGCTGTAGCAAGAGCATTAATGGGATCAGGTTTATTGCCTGCTATAGGACTTTTTCATCATAATAGAAGTAATGCATTCCCATTAGCAGACGATATCATGGAGCCATATCGCCCTTTTGTAGATGAAATTGTATATGATTTAATGAAGAATGGTCAGATTTCATTAGAGAAGAATAGTAAGAGTAGGATACTTAGTGTATTAATGTGTGATACGCATTTTAAAAACACTATCAGACCATTATCTATTGCATTGTCTATTACTACAGCTTCTTTAGTAAAATGCATAGCTCATGAACAAAAAACGATCAGTTTTCCTTTAATAAAATGAGTGAAACTCGTTTAAATTCATATCATATCATGTGGTTGTTTGTAATGTTTGACTTGCCGACAGTCACAAAAAAAGATAAAAAGGAATCGGCATTGTTCAGAAAAAACCTTGAGAAAGATGGATTCACTATGCATCAGTGGTCCGTTTACATCAGATATTGTGGCTCCTTAGAATCAGCTCAATTACATATAAAAAGAGTTAGAAAATTTACTCCGGATAAAGGACAAGTTAGTATTTTGACAATAACAGATAAACAATATTCTAATATTATCAACATTTGGGGTACTATTGAAAAAAGAAAGGCAAGTATTCCTATGCAGTTGGAATTTTTTTAGTATTTTTGTTGTGTTACATCAAGTATATGTCACTTCCTGTCCTATGTTTTGATGCTATTATACTGAAAATAAGCATTATATTAAAGACAGGTTGTGGTTTGATGTAGAAATGAGATAAGAAACAACATGGCTGTCAAGGATTGGAGTGCTGGCAAGTTGTGGTTTGATGTAGAAATGAGATAAGAAACAACAG
>JAGCFP010000044.1 GCA_017650045.1 Bacteroidaceae bacterium
CCCTGTGGATGTGGCATCGTGCCACCAATCTTCTGGATATCACCCAAGCGAGGCTCTATCTTCACCTGCGCAAAAGCTGGCGCTGCACTGTCGATGCCCAACAGGGTGCGGAAGAACTCGATGTTCGGACTGGCACCCCATGCGTGGCAGTCGCTGCGTGTACCATCCACATCGCTGGTCTCGCCCCAAGTGGTGAGTCCCAAAGCGATGTTCTCACGCCAGATGTCGAGCCACTTCAGGTAATCGTTGCCTAAGCCCGCCTTCACCAGCGCCTCGTGCAGGTAGAACTTATAATAGACAGAGCAAGGATCCAGTGCTTCGTCCGTAAGCATCTTCTGAGCCACCTGACGGGCCTGCTCGCCCTCTACCAGTCCTGTGAGAATGGCCAGTGAGTTGGCATGTTGAGAGAAGGCATCCTTCTCGATGGTCTGCGCATAGAGTCCCTTCTCAGCGCTCCAGTAAGCCCGCTGGATGCTGGCCTTCAGTTGGGCAGCCTTCTCGTCATACTTCTTCGCCATAAAGGTGTTGCCCTGATAGTTCTCAAGGTCGCTCATCATCTGATAGCCTAAGAGCAACTGCAGGTCCATGAGGATGGCTCCCCCATCGCTACCTGCCTGTGCCACACCCGTGTTCCACCCAATGGCCGTCACCCAGTCGGAGAAATTCCATCCTGGCAGTCCCTTGATGCGCCCATCGGCCTGCTGGTACTTGCTGAAGTAGTGCAGGATTTGCTCTGCCCCAGGAATCAAGTCGAGCACCAGGTCTTGATCGGCTCCGTAGCGCATATAGTCGTGAATGGCGTAGATGTAGCTCAGGGCGTAAGGCGTGATGTACTGGGCCAACTCTGATGGGGCGCGTCCCATCGTGATGCCCTCAGCGTTACGACTCATATCACTCTGGCGCAGGAAGTTCTTCACCAGACGGTCGTCCCCACTGTTGTAGAGCGACACCAGTGCCTGAATGCGTGTATCGCCCAGGTATTGCAACTGCTCGTAGAAGGGACAGTCGGTATAGGTCTCGATGGCACAGAGACGGGCTGTGCGCCAACCTATCTCCATCATCTTCTGCAGTTCCTGATTGTCTGTATCGAGGTGGGCATTCAGCACGAATGGATAGCCCGTGAACGTGCTGCTGATATCATTGATGGTCAGCGCCTCCTCCTTCGTCACAATGCTCAGCTTGATGTAGCGGAAAGTACGCCAGTCGAGTGAGGTGAACTGCTGATTGTCCTTCCCACTGGAAAGGAGCTTGTCCCAGCGACCCACGAAGAACTTTCCTTCCACCTCGTTGCGATTACCTTTCTTATTTCCCCGCTCATCTGTATAGAGTGATTCCGCATAACCAATATTGATTTCAGCGCCTGCTCCCTTGCTGAAGTTCAACTTAAAGAAACCATTGGTAAGTTCCTGTTGGTCAAGGAGTAAATCCACTGTCTTTCCTGCAGGAATAGTCACCACAGCTTGTTGTGCAGGCCATCCGTTAGGCAACTTCAGTCCACCGTCTTGACGCACCACTGCCAGTCGCTTCTCGAAGCGCTCCACCTGTGGCAACGTGCTTGGAACCAACAAGTGGGTATTGTACACACCTGTGCCCGTACTGGTGTCGTGAGGTGTACCCACATCAAACACCTGCGCATCTTTCCACTGACTGAGGTCGGCACTCGCATCCATCCAGTTGGCTATCGTCTTACTCATGTCTATCTGCTCACCAGCACCCAGTGCATAGTAGCCAGGCACACGCTGAGGGATGGGACTGTAGGCAGGGTCTTGTATCGCTTTCCACGAGGTGTCCGTATTGATCACCTTCGCATCGCCCTCACCCATCATGAGGAAGCCCGTGCGGATGGTGGCGTTAGGCACAGGCGTAAAATTGCCCTCGTTCCACACCTGAGCAGCAAAGACGTTCTTACCTGCCTGAAGGTAAGGTGCCAAATCCAGCGTTTCGTAGTTCCAGTGCTTGGAGTCGTTACGGGCAGGACCCAGTGAGGCCAACTGTCCGTTCACATAGAGCTTATAGCGTGTGTCGCCAGTGACATACACCACGAACTTCGTAGGCTTAGTGGAGAGCTCTACATCCTTGCGGAAGTAGTAGATGCCATAGTCATTCGGACTGGTTTCTGGCACAGCTATCCACCCAGCGCTCCATGATTCTTTTATCATGTCGAATGATTCTCGACGCTGCAATC
Source organism: Bacteroidaceae bacterium (assembly GCA_017650045.1). Lineage (GTDB taxonomy): Bacteria > Bacteroidota > Bacteroidia > Bacteroidales > Bacteroidaceae > Bacteroides. The sequence continues at coordinate 2,186 of JAGCFP010000044.1, forward strand.
TGGGGAGCATAGCGCCCATGTTGTACTGGGCGAAAATGTCTGTGGTAATCAGCATTGCCGCCATTCCAAGTAGTAATGTTGCTTTTTTCATATTTCTTTATTTTTTTTATTCATTTCTTTTGCTCGTGCAAAAGAAACGGAATCAAAGAAAACACGCCGACTGCATTTTTTCCGCTAAAACTCACTCACGTTTTTCTAAGCGCTGCAAGACGACCCCCTTCGGGGCTCTTATTTGTGCAGCGCTTTTAACGAAAAACTTTCCTGAGTTTCTATACGCTCCAAAAATGAGGTCGGACTCCATCTGAATTTCAGTTCAAAATTGTCATGCAAACCTATTCTCAAAGCGCAGCCTTAATTCTCAATTTTGCGATTAAGCGAGAGCAGAGCGATGCTTGCATCAGCTCTGCAGAGCGTGAGCAAAATCAACGAAGTTAAAAATCGTGCAAACCTAAGGCAGAGCCAAGCTTGCTTGAGCTATGCTGAGGTGCAGCCGATTTTCAAGGCGTAGCCTTAATTCTCAATCCTCAATCCTCAATTCTCAATTAAAACGTCGTTTTATGCTCCCTCCTCCACTTCATATATTCTTCCCAAAGCTCCAGCTGGGGCTTGTTGTGGATAGGCGTGAGGTAGGCACCATCGCGGAAGTTCATCACGCAGTTGGCATCCTGGCTGTACTCAGGCCACAGGGGCAGGTAACCACCATTCGGATCACCCGTCTTGATGAAGTTGATCCAATACTGCATCACCAGTCGTGAGAGCGCTGCATCGCTTGGATTAGGAGCTCCACCAAAGCCACCCAACTGTCCGAACGTCAGTCCCAGCTCACCAGCATGCATCGTCACATACTCACGATCTGTCTGCTGATTCCTGCGGAACATGTTCTGCTTGGCGTGATTGAAGAAGAACATATACACCTTGCCCTTCCCCTTGCCCTCAGCCGTGTTCTTGCTCTGCAAGTTGGCCCACGCATAGGTTGGCCACGCAAAAGCCGCCTCACGGAAGATATCGCTGTGCGCATCAAACGCCTCTTGGTTGGTAGCCCCTGGATACATCTCGCGGAAGCGCTGCTGCCACGTAGCATCAGGGAAGCTCTCCTTCATCTCCTTCTCATACTGCTCAGGTGTGAAGCCACCCTCAAAGCCCGTGAACATAGAGCCCTCGTCGCTGTTGGTACCTATCAGCACATTCACATCGTTATAGTCGCCAGCCTCGTAGAGCTTGTAAGGGTCGCCCTTCAGCACATAGCCGTCGTACAGAGGCCACAGCGCACCACCAGCCCCAAAGGCGATTGGGTCGCCCATAAACTTCTCTGGGTCTTGCTTGCGCAGGTCCTTCAGCTTCAGCTTCCCGAACCCTATGCGCCCCAAGAAGTCGGAGCCATACTTCTCACTGCCCACCACGTTGCGGATGGAGTTATTGTCTATGCGCACATTGTCCTCAGGAGCCATATTGCCTCCACTCTCCGAGATTGCCCCACGGAACAGTCCCTTCGCCAGCGGACTCTGGCAGAGCATTGCCACAGAGATAGCCCCAGCGCTCTCGCCCATGATGGTCACCTTCTCAGGATCACCACCGAAGGCAGCGATGTTGTCATGAATCCACTGCAGGGCAGCTATCTGGTCCATCAATCCGTAGTTGCCACTGATGGCACGCCCTGTCTCCTTGGCGCTCTCCTCGCTCAGTGCTGGGAGCGACAGGAACCCGAAGACGTTGGTACGATAGGTAATCGCTGCATAGACGATGCCCGCCTGTGCGAATTTCTCACCGTTGTTCTCCCACGAAGCACCCGTGTTGAAGCCACCTCCATGAATCCACACCAGCACAGGAAGCCCCTCTCCTGCCCGCTTGGCAGGCGTCAGCACATTCAGGTAGAGGCAATCCTCACTCACACCTGGTTGCCCTGGGCGCGCAGGTCCCTGACTCTGCTGATAAGGCTTGTCCTTGAAGGTATCCGCCTTATACACCCCTTCCCACTTCTGTGCAGGGAGTGGCGCCTTCCACCTCAGGTCACCCACTGGTGGTGTAGCAAAGGGAATACCCTTATAGTGTGCCAATCCGTTTTGTTCTACGCCCTCTATTTCGCCCTGAGCCACCGTTGTATGCAGCAACTGGGCATTCACTGTCAGACTCATCAGAGCCAGACAAACTAATCCAAATAACTTTCTCATATTATATTTCAATTCTCAAAGCGCAGCCTTAATGTTCAATGTTCAATGTTTAATGTTCAATTCTACTTCACTCCTTCCGGATCCCGATAGCGGATATTCACATTGAAATCGCGAATCATAGCGTTCAGCCCCAGGTTAGCCTGTTCATTCGCAGAGCCTTGGCGCGTACCCGCAATCATCTGCTCAGACATCAGCTTCAGGTCACTGATGCGTTGTGGAGTCTCAGGGTTGGTGCCATTATAGTGGCCCGGATACATCTTCTCTATGCCGTGACGCTTCATGTAGCTCTCTATGCGAGTGGTGGTAGCCAGCAGTGTAGAGAAGTTGGTAGTCAGCAGCAAGTTGCCCGATCCGAAAGCATCACCGCTGTAGCCCCACTTCCTGCCGTCCATCTCGAAGAACGTAGCACTGCCAGGAGTATGTCCAGGCGTGAAGATCACCTCAATGCGTCGTCCACCCAGATCGAACACCTGTCCGTCAGCCAGATAATTCACCTTCCCCTTATAGTCGGCCATAAACTGAGGCACGTTCACCTCATCGCCCGCATTGATCCATATCTCTGGGAAGTCATGAATGGCGCTGCCCGTATGGTCGGGATGCACGTGTGTAGCTACCAGCGTGATAGGCTTCGAGGTGATGCCCTCTACTATCTTCTTCAGCCCATCTATCTTAGTACCCGCATCTATCAGGATGGTACGTTCGTCGCCCTCAATGATATAGATGCTCTCATTAGCCATCAGGTGCCCGTTGCCCTCCCAGGTGTGCGCATCTATCTGACGGATGATCACATCTGGTCCCTCATACACCACGGGTTCAGAATAATTCAGTCGAGGCATGCCCTGCGGGGTTTGTCTCACACGAAGTAGATTCATTGTACTTTCGTCCAGCACATCAGCAGCCTTCACATAAGAAGCGAAGGCGATGCCAGCCGTTCCCATTCCCATGAGTTTCAAAGCGTTTCTTCTATCCTTTCTCATAATGCTTAAAATGATTTTATATATTTGGTTGCAAGTTACTAAAAAAAAACGACAAATGAACCACTTCACACGAAGAATCCTAAATGTATTTTATACATTTATTGTCCGCTGCAAAAGTAGGATGAAATGGCGGGACTTCCTCGACATAGTAACACGCCCAGAGGCGATTTAGTAAGTCTATTCATACATAACATAATGATTTTCATAGCCTTCATTTTCTAAAATAGTAATCTCCACTTCTCCTTACGATGTTTTACCGAATGCTAACTGGTACCCTTGCAGTATCGCTGAGACAGGCACTTCTTCAGGCTTGATGCCATTCTCCACACACGTCATGGCGATGATGATGTCGTGAAGCACCCTGTAGCCTTCTGCTGTGCGAGGCTCAGGCAGGGGCTGCATCGCTGTTATGCCTGTGAGCTTTATCACCCTGTTCAGATACGCACTGGTATCGTTATTGTCCTCTGGGGGTGCCCAGCGATGGATAATCTGATACAGGCAGAAGATCTTTCCCATCTTAGGCAACGATTCGTAGTAAGTCTGCAGGATTTTCCATGCAGCACGATAGCCCATTCCCATTGTCATGAAGCACACAAATTCCCTATCTGTTTGTGCCTCCGTTCTTCCCTGCCACTGGCTGTGCCCGTGGCGAATATTCAGCGGATTATTGTTCCGCAATCCTCGTGATATTGTTTTCATAATAGTAAATTTTAAAAATTAATAAATGGTACGCGGTGCGCGGTGCGCCAGTCACAGCATGACTGTCCCTGTTTTTCGATAACGACACATAGTTTTGCCATTCTCTTTGAATACTTCCTTTTTCTCAATCAGATGGTCGGAGACCAGTCTGCTGATTCTGGAACGAGCTGCTCCTTCTGTGGCGAGTCCAAAGCAACGCATCACATCTTCTGTGACAAATTCTTTTGGCAGATTGGTAAAGCTATCATACGTCTTCTGCTTCCGCTGCACATTCACACTGGCATCACGTAGTTTATTGTCAAAGTAAGCCTCTGCCATTGCGCCAAAGTAATGCTTCTGGCAAGCGTACTGCATGTTCACAATCAGCTCTGCGAGCTGCCAATCCACCTCGTCAGTCTCGAACGTGCCACACCAGTAGTCGCCTTCCTGCTGCATCTTATCCCAGTGGCGCATCACGATGAAGGGTGCAGCGAAGTTAAGTCCATGATACGCACAGCGTTTCAGCAGCATTTCGTCAGCACGAGAGTCATTATCCTTGGCGTCAGCCATTCTGCGAGCTGTCCACTCGTAGAGCTCATCCACGATCTTCTGAACGCTCAGTTCGCCCTTCACTCTGTCGAGTTTGAATGCCCATTCCTTCAGGCGAGCGTCACTGTCATAGTCCACTGTGCGCTCTCTACTCATCATCTCGAAATTAGTTGATGGCAATGGAATACAAGTGAGTCGCGTAGCGAGGCCAGAGCCAAAATTCTGCTCATTTACTTTCTTCTTTAAGGCGAGAGGTGTACCTGTATAAACATAATTCCAAGTCACATAGAAGTCTTGAAGCACGCTATCCACATTGCTATAAGCTTGACCATCTTCCTCATTGTGGAAAGCCTTCAATTCCAGCGAAATCTTGTCAATCCAAGAGCCACCTTTCTGAATGCTCAGCGTATTATCCAACTCTGTGTCGAATGTCACCATGTGCAGTTGCATTTCCTCACCATCCACAGTTTCCACAGCGTTCACCATGTCCTGAATGAACTGCGCGTTAGAAGTACGTGCTGGATGCACCCTTACCACCACTTTAGGCTTCTTAGGCTTTTCCCTATTCGCCCCTTTGGTTTTCATCAGTTCGCGATAGGCGTTGATGGCAGCTTTACCAGCCTTATCTGCTGCGAAGATGGGAGACATAAGCAACTTGTAAAGTCGCGTAGCGAAAGACTTACCACTGGCTGGATCACCCACGATAATCGTACTGCTATTCAGTCTGCGCTTCTCTTCTGGACGATGGTAGAAGCGATACGTGCAGCGCGTCATAAGCGTCATCAGAAACGAGCCTGCTACAAACAATGCTGCAGGGAATTGGTTTCGTTTCAGACCCTTGCAAATGTCTGCGAGGATGGGGAAGTATGAGAACAATGCTTCTATCTGCTGTCCCCAGGATTCCAATTGAGGATTGAGAATTGAGAATTGAGAATTAGGCTGCGCAGTCTCTTCGCTAATCTCTGAACCATCAGCTAAAATGGTTTTGTAGCTTACGCCAGTAGCCTTCAGAATGGCCTCTTGCATCTCCTTCGAAGGTTGCAGACTGCGGAACTTCTTCTCCAGCTCTGCTACACGCATGGCAGCACTCTGCACTGTCTGTTCCACATTCTCATTGCGCTCATGGATAATCTCCTGCACCCAAGGTTGGCTCTTCACGACGTTTAGCACAGCCTGCTTGTCGCCATCGAGTATGATCAGCAAGTCTGTGGCCAGCTTCAGGCTCTCCGTGTGGCGATTCGAGTCATCAGCACAAGGCAACTTCCCTTCATAGCGAGCGTCAATGATGCTCTGCACGTCATTACCACGCCAAGAGAAAGAGGTTTCTTCAGACCTCTCCTTATCTTGAGATTGCTCTCCTAAGATAGGAGAGCTGTCACGAAGTGACTGAGAGGTATGATTAATTGCTGCAGACTCATTCTTTGTCGCTGCGCTGTGACCACCTCTGTATTCCTGCTCGTACTTCACAGCAAACTCCTTATTCTCATAGGTGAACAGCTCCTTATCCAGATACGCAATATCTTCCTCTTTACAGATGAAACTCATGCGACTGGCATCCTTGCAGCTCTCATCCACCTCCACGCCCAGCAGTTCAGCCATGCGATGCTGATTGTCTATAAGGTTACCCCATTCCAGACGTGCTATAAACACCACCTTGATACCATGTCCGCTGGGTGTAACATAGATAAACAGGATGCCCAATTTCTGAAGGTCAAAGTTGCTCATCCACTCATCAATTACCTCTTGTGGATTCTCCACATGGTCGATGTCCATCACTACCAATCCAGTCAGTCGTGTAGCACTCTGCTTGCGCCAAGGGCCCACTTTACCACTCTTCGAGGTAGTTTCGTCAAACGTCGCCTGAAAGATAAATGCAGGCAGTTTACGCTTCAATGACTGGTCGCCAGTCTCGCGGAACTTATCTATCATTTCCGCCCACTTCGTGCCCCTGACGAGCGCATAAAACTGCGCTTCGTCAACGGGCATTGTAGGATTATTAAAATTCTTCTGATAACTAAACATAGTTCTGAATTATAAAATGTCCAACATTCTATCCATTTTCACTTCCTCCATCGCAGTGCCCAGTTCCCTTTGCATCACCACGCTCACCTTCGTTACGCCAATGTCCTTGCGCACGGAGTTGTAGAACTTGTAGCGCTGTGGGCTCTCCTTAATCCAGCCATGCTCCAGCTGCGCAATCAGGCGATCACGATAGCCAGGCAGACGCGACAGGCGGTTGTATGGCCTGAAGATTAAATTGTTAGTAAACTCGTCCACACGCAGTGAACCTTCCACACACTTGCCTTCCATAAGGCGAACCATTGTTTCATCTGAAACTTCAATAAACTTTCGCATAATATTAAGTTGAATTTATGAGCCTTTGGAAAAGTGAAGTTTTAGTTTGAGCTCAATTACATCCGGATACTTTCCCTCACTCATTCCTTCAACTCGGGTTATTTATTTAATTGCATAAATGCCTTTTCCTGTTTCCTTATTAAATCTGCGTCGCAATTCCCTACAGGACATCTGCTGCGCAAGCGTGATCACACCCTGTTCTATCAGTTCCTGCTCAACCAGACGCTTATCGCGCACGTACATTAAATATTCTAAGCACTTCACTTTGCCACCACCATTACCTGCGCTCAGATAAGCCTTCTTCAGCGCCCATTTGCGACACTTTAAGTTATTAGGCACTATGAGCATCAAAGCGTGGCAAATACGATGCCCCTCGCCATCCACCTCCTTGTGGGCGCATGAGGCACAGCACCTCAGGATCCTTATGCCACGCGCGTTTTTGAATCTCGTAATTCTTTTTCTTTTCATACTACATTTTTACTGGTGAAACATTTTCGTTTTTTCTGAGCGCAAAAGTAGAATGCGATTATGCGATTGAAGCAAAAAAATTTCAATCGCATTTTCAATCGCACGACGAGGTGCCTCAAACGCTGTGTGGATGGGCGTTTGCGGAAATGTTAAAAAAAAGTGCGATTGAAATTCAAAAATTCAATCGCACGTTTCAATCGCAAAATGGGTTATTTTTGCCCCTTTTTGGATGGTTTTAATGTTCAGTGATGTAGCGCATGACCCATGGGGCGTATGGCTGTCGTTTTCCTTCAGCCATGTAGCGTGAGAAAATACGCGGATCATCCGTGATGCCCGCTTTCGTGGCTATCTGGTTATAGCTGCCTCGCAGCACACAGGCATCAGCCAGCAGCCCCAGCACGTAGCCCTTAATCTGCTTTACCTTGCTGCGCTGACCAGTGATAGCCCACTGGCGTGCTATCTCATTGCGCCATTCAGAGGCCATCAAGGCTTCTACGAGAGCATCCGTCCACGCCTGGTCGTATGCTTCCTTAGTGCGCAATTCTTCGAACCAAGGTTTGCGCAGCAGTACCTGCAGGTTCTTCTGGGGAGCGAAGTAGTTCAGTTCTTCAGCAGCTGATTGCTCTAAACTGCTCATCTCCTTTTCATCATTTAGCACAGCCTCCTGTAAAACTACTTCCTTCATTGGTGGATTATACAGCTCCAACCCCTCATCAAGGTAGGATATGGAATAGAAATCATTTTTAGTAAGGTGCACGTAATTATCGAATAAATACTTACCTACTTTCCCTTTATCCAGAAGAACGGTATATTTGTCTGGCATTATCAGATAATGATTCACTCTTTTACAGAAAAGCAAAGTTTCCGAAGTTTCCTTTGCATCGTTAGAGAGCAAGTGAAAGTCGAAAATAAATTTATAGCCCTGCGGATTCTGTAGCGGACAGTTGTCATAACGC
>JAGCFP010000045.1 GCA_017650045.1 Bacteroidaceae bacterium
AATCCTGTTAAAACTGTAAACGATTTACTTAGAGAACAACATCAATGAAAAAAATATTATTACTTGGCTCTGGTGAACTTGGCAAAGAGTTCACCATTGCTATGAAGAGACTTGGACAATATGTAGTGGCTTGTGATGCCTACGAACATGCGCCTGCTATGCAGGTAGCCGATGAATGCGAAGTGTTTAAGATGCTTGATGGCGATGCTTTGGCTGCTGCTGTAGCTAAGCATCAACCCGACATTATCGTACCTGAGATTGAGGCCATCCGTACGGAGCGCCTGTACGATTTTGAGAAGCAAGGCATACAGGTGGTGCCCAGTGCCCGTGCCGTGAACTATACCATGAATCGCCGTTCTATTCGCGACTTAGCTGCCAAGGAGCTTGGCGTAAAGACCGCTAAGTATCGCTATGCAGCTTCATTGGCAGAATTGCAGGAACATGCCAAGGAGATAGGCTTCCCTTGTGTCATCAAGCCATTGATGTCGTCTTCTGGACATGGTCAGAGTGTGGCACGTTCAGATGCAGACTTGGTAAAGTCGTGGGATGAGGCACAGCATGGCAGTCGTGGCGACATCGCCGAGGTTATTATCGAGGAGTTCATCAAGTTTGATTTCGAGATTACTCTGCTTACTGTTACCCAGAAGAACGGTCAGACTCTGTTCTGCGCTCCTATCGGACATGTGCAGCGCGATGGTGACTATCGCGAGAGCTTCCAACCTATGCCTATGCGTCCTGAGCATCTGAAGCAGGCACAGGAGATGGCGGCTAAGGTAACAGGTGCCCTCACGGGTGCAGGTATCTGGGGCGTGGAGTTCTTCGTAAGCAATAAAGACGGAGTTTACTTTAGTGAGCTTTCTCCTCGTCCACATGATACAGGTATGGTGACTCTCTCTGGATGTCAGAACCTCAGTGAGTTTGAACTTCATGCCCGTGCCGTATTGGGTTATCCTATTCCAGTCATCAAGCAAGAGAAGGTGGGTGCCAGTGCCGTGGTGCTCTCTGAGATAGAGAAGCAAGGCTATCCTGATTTTACAGGTGTAGAGGAAGCTCTGAAAGAAGAAGATACCGATGTGCGTATCTTCGGCAAACCATTTACCCGCTTCCATCGTCGCATGGGTGTGGTGGTATGCAGCGCTCCCCTTGGCTCTGACATTGATGCCCTACGTGATAAGTGTAAGGCACAAGCAGCGAAAATAAAAGTGATTTAAAATTGAACATTGTCAATTGAACATGAAGAAAAACTTAGATACCTTATGTGTCCAAGCAGGATGGAATCCTAAAAAGGGTGAACCTCGTGTGCTGCCTATCTATCAGAGTACAACATTCAAATATGAAACGAGTGAGCAGATGGCTCGTCTCTTCGACTTGAAGGATGATGGCTATTTCTATACCCGTTTGGCTAACCCAACCAACGATGCCGTAGCAGCGAAGATCAACGCACTGGAAGGTGGAGTGGGGTGTGTTCTTACCTCTAGCGGACAGGCTGCCAATTTCTATGCTGTGTTTAATATCTGTCAGGCAGGCGATCACTTCATTACTTCTAATACGATTTATGGTGGTACGTTCAACCTCTTCGGAGTTACTTTGAAGAAGCTCGGCATCGAGTGTACTTTCGTGGATCCCGATTGGAGCGATGAAGAGATAGAAAAGGAGTTCCGTCCCAACACCAAGTGCTTCTTTGGAGAGACCATCTCTAATCCTGGTGGTAACGTGTTCGATATCGAGCGCTTTGCTAAGATGGCACATAAGCATGGGGTTCCTTTGATCGTGGACAATACCTTCGCAACACCTATCAACTGTCGCCCATTTGAGTGGGGGTGCGACATTGTGACGCACAGTACCACTAAGTATATGGATGGTCATGCCACGCAGGTAGGCGGTGCCGTAGTGGACAGTGGAAACTTCGATTGGGAGAAGTATGCCGAGAAGTTCCCAGGACTTACCACTCCTGATGAGAGCTATCACGGACTCACTTATACAAAGGCATTCGGTCAGAAAGCCTATATCACCAAGATTGTGTCGCAATTGATGCGCGACCTCGGATCTATTCCATCACCGCAGAACTGCTTCCTGCTGAATCTGGGCTTGGAAACGTTGCATCTCCGTGTGCCTCGCCATTGTGAGAATGCTCAGAAGGTGGCCGAGTGGCTGGAGAAGAATCCGAAGGTGGGATGGGTAAGCTACTGCGGACTGCCATCAAACAAATACTATGCGCTTGGTCAGAAATACTTGCCTAATGGTTCTTGCGGTGTAATTGCCTTCGGTTTGAAGGGTACCCGTGAAGATGCCATTCGCTTCATGGACAATCTGGACTTTATTTGCATTGTCACCCATGTGGCTGATGCCCGTACCTGCGTGCTCCATCCAGCTAGTCATACCCATCGCCAGATGAGTGATGAACAATTGCGAGAAGCTGGCGTGGCACCAGATTTGGTGCGTCTCTCTGTGGGCATCGAGAATGTCGATGACATTATTGCCGATTTGGAGCAAGCTATGGCGAAGATGTAATGAACGAATATCACTCTTATATATCTAATACAATGAAAAAGATTTTGTTTTTGATAGTAGTCGCTCTAATGACTACATTTAGTGTGAAAGCTCAAGAAGGTTACGATGACACAAAGCATGAGATTGCTATCTCTTATGGTTATTTGGCTAATTCACAGTGGATAGATGTTTATGAGAATGTGGCCACTGCCATAGTTGGTGCCAGATATGATGATGAGAAAAACATAGGTCCTCTGTCTGTGGAGTATTTCTATCATGCTAAGAATTGGCTCAGCGTAGGCGGTATCTTTGTTTATGGCAAGAGCTCTCAGGATATCTATATCGGAAGTAGCAAGTCGGGCGAACTGAACCATTCCTACTACACCGTGATGCCTGCAGTGAAATTCGACTGGTTGCGCAAGCGTAACTTCGGTATGTACTCTAAGTTGGCTTTTGGTGCTACTGTACGCACAGAGGATGCTGATGGAGAAAGTGACACTGCATTGCATCCCAACTGGCAGGTATCATTCCTGGGTCTCGAGGCTGGTAGTCCCACCGTGCGCGCTTTCTTGGAACTTGGTACAGGTGAACAAGGCCTTGCCCTCGTAGGTTTACGCTATAAGTTCTGATATCATCATTCATAGGCCATGAAAAACATTCCCCAATTCCTGATTGCTGCACCTACCTCTGGAGCAGGGAAGACTACGGTGAGCCGTGGACTGATGGCTCTGCTTGTGAGTATGGGTAAGACGGTGCAGCCATATAAATGTGGACCTGACTATATTGATACGAAATTCCATACCAAAGTGTGCGGGCGCTCTTCTGTTAATCTGGATACGTTTATGGCCAGTGAGGATCACGTGCGTGAGTTGTATGCACGCTATGCCAAAGATGCTGATGCGCTGGTGGTGGAAGGAATGATGGGAATGTATGATGGCTATGAGCGCGATAAGGGCAGCAGTGCAGAGATTGCCCGATTGTTGGACATCCCTGTGGTGCTGGTCGTGGATGCGAAGAGTGCGGCTTATAGCATGGCGCCACTCTTGAAAGGCTTCATGACGTTCAGGGAGGATGTGCAGATTGCTGGCATTATTTTTAATAAGGTAGGCTCAGCACGCCATTATGCCATGTTGCAAGAGGTGTGTGACGACCTAGGTTTGACGTGCTTCGGGTATCTGCCTAAGCAGAAGGAACAGGAACAGGGTTCCCGTTATTTGGGACTGGATTTCAGTCAGACGGAAGGTAAGGAGGCCTTGAATCAATTGGTCAATACCTTGAAACAGCATGTGGATATCAAACTATTGCTGAAACGGGTGATGAGACCTGTACCTAAGCGAGTGAGAAAGGGATCCAGGAAGACTGGCAAATGGAATATTCTGGTGGCAAACAACGAGGAATCGTTCTCTTTCCTGTATAAAGAGCATCTGGATATTCTGCGAACACTGGGAAAGGTACGTACGTTTAATCCAGAGCTGAACAAACCATTGCCTAAGAACATCGACCTGATCTATCTGCCTGGGGGATATCCTGAGAAACATGCCGAGCGACTGAGCAAGGCGCAGAAGACACTAGACTCTCTCCGCAACTATGTGGAAGCTGGAGGAAAGGTCTTGGCAGAATGTGGCGGACTGATTTACCTCTCTCAAGGCATCGTGTACGATAGTTCCCCAACTTCTTTTGGCGTTTATCCATTGGCGGGTATCTTCAATGTCTATATCTCCATGCGGAAGGTAGATCGAAAGTTGTCTCTGGGTTACAGACAGTTGGAATACAAGGGGCAGACGCTCAAAGGGCATGAATTCCATTATACGCAGTACATGAAGCAGGAGGGGGGTGACCTGCTGATGCCTCCTTCAGTGACGAAGGTGTATGATGCCCGAGGAAAGTTGACGCCCACTCCTGTGTTCCGTTACAAGAACGTGATAGCCAGCTATACACATCTTTATTGGGGTGAGGTAGACATCACCGCATTGTTTTGATGATTGAGCATGAACAAGATATACACTAAGACAGGTGATGAAGGGATGACTAGTATACGTGGAGGAATCCGTGTACCTAAAGATCATCCACGCATAGAGGCAAATGGTGCCCTCGACGAGCTGAATGCCATGCTTGGTGTGGCACGAACGTTGATGTCAGCCGATGATGACCGTCAGGCACTGCTCACAGAGATTATCCATGAGCTGATGCGGGTAATGAGTCATGTAGCCACGCCTGTTGGCAAGACTAATCCTCGAACACTACATGTGGTAGAACTGACTGTAAAGATGGAGCAACTGATAGACGAGGTACAAGCGAAGACCACTTCATCTAGGCACTTTATTTTACCAGGGGGAACGCCCCTTTCTGCACATCTGCAATGGGTACGTACGGTGTGTAGGCGTGCAGAGCGGAGGCTTTGGACGCTTCATCGTGAAGAGCTCCTGAATCCTGACATTCTGAAGTTTATTAACCGTCTCAGTGATACCCTTTTCGCCATGGCACGTGATGAGATGGAACGGGCAGGATGTGCAGAGGAAGAATTTTTGCTCTAATGCTTTTCTTATATTAAATAATTACTTATCTTTGTAACGATTTTGGAAGTCCAATGGATTCTATTCCATGGGCGCAAGGGAATCCGTGTGAAACACCGGAGCTGTTCCTGCAGCTGTAATCTCCTATAAACTAAATCCTTGCTTCTGCATGTGTCACTGTTGGATAAACCAATGGGAAGGCCTGGCAAGGATGGAGAAAGCCAGAATACCTGCCAAAACACCCAACTGAAGAAGACCAGTGTCAACGCCTTCAGGTAAAAGACGATGACAAGTTCTTAAAGCATTTTTCTTTAATATTAAAGTCAATGAAGTTCAAACAGCTGTTTGCAACTGCTTTGCTGCTTATTTCTCCCATGTTGGTCATGGCGCAAAGCATAATTCAGGATAAGAGCGAGGAAGAACTGACGCGCATCTTGGAAGAGGTGGTGGTGACTGGTACAGGCACCGAACATCTCCTCAAAGATACTCCTGTGCAGACAGAGGTTATCAATAGTAAGGTGTTGCGAAACTTTTCGGGACAGAGCTTGGAAGATATCTTGAGTATGTTGGCAACTTCTCTGGACTTTAACGAAAGTGATATGGGCAGTGGTATTACCATGAATGGATTAGGCAACAGCTACATCCTCATCATGGTGGATGGCAAGCGCATGCATGGAGATGTGGGAGGAGAAAACGACTTGAGTTTGATAGACCCAAACAACATCGAGAAGATAGAGATAGTGAAGGGAGCTTCCTCGGCACTCTATGGTAGTGATGCCATTGCTGGCGTGATTAACATTATCACTAAGAAACATGATGAAGGTCTCTTGCTGGAGAATACTTCACGTGTAGGTTCGTATGGCGACTTGCGACAGCATAACGGCATAGGCTTCAAGTTGGGCAAATTTCAAAGTTACACGAATTTTCAGTTGCAGCATTCTGACGGATGGCAAAACACAGCCGTGGAGCATACCACTGGTAAGGAAAAACCTATTACCGATAGCCGTAACAAAACGACCAACCGCAATACCAACTGGCAGATAGCACAAAAATTCACATACGATGTGAACGACAACTTGCAATTTTATACGGAAGGCAGTTTGTACTGGAAACGTATCTACCGCCCCAGTGGTCATCATCCACACTATGACGTGAAGACGTATGATTTGGAGTATCACAACTCCTCTGTGGCAGGCGGAGGAAAGTTGAAACTAAATAAAACAGACTACCTGACGCTGGATGTGGATTGGAATCGCCATGCCTACTTCTATAACTTTACTGACACTACACTGATGGATGGGTACGATCCACGTGGTAATTTCACACACTATTATCCTTATTTCCCAAAAGACAAGATGCTTCAGAGTGATCAGCAACGCACTATGGGAGCGTTGAAGGGTGTGTTTGAACTACCTTTGGAGAACCGTCTAAGCGCAGGCTTGGAGTATCGTTACGACTGGTTGCGTGCTCCTATGCGTGTGGTAGGGGGCAAGGCAAAGGACTGGACCGCGGCTGCTTATGTGCAAGATGAGTTTAACTTCCTGCGTTGGCTGAACATTACCGCAGGATTGCGACTCACAAAGAACCAGAAGTTCGGTTGGAAACTTACCCCTAAAATATCGGGTATGCTCAGTCTGGGAGATTTCCGCCTGCGTGCTACTTGGAGTCAGGGATTCAAGACCCCTACGCCCAAGGAACTGGAGTACCTCTATGTGCGCGATATGAATGGTACCTATCTCTATATGGGTAATGAGGACCTGAAGCCGCAGACTTCCAATTATTATTCCGTGGGAGGCGAGTATAGTTGGCAGGGATTTACCTTGAATGTGACGGGATATATCAATGACGTGAAAGACATGATTAATCTGGTAAATGTTCCAAACTATATGGCTCCTATTGAATATCAGACACAATATGAACTGAAACGTACCAGACAATATAAGAACTTAGAGTCGGCAAAGACCAAGGGCATTGACGTAAGTTTGCGCTATGCTTACAAAGAGTGGGCGGCAGGATTGGGTTACAGCTATCTGGATACGGATGCCAACATCTATGATTCCAACCATGACAAAATGAAAAAAGTGACCATAGATGGTATGGCCCATCATAAAGGGAATGTCTTCCTGACATGGGGACATCGCTTCTCTGAGGTTTATCGATTGGGAGCTGGTATCTATGGACGTACCAGTAGTAAACGCTATTACCAGAGCGATGGCGATGGTAAAGGTTATCAGATTTGGCGACTGACTACTAACCATGATTTTGGAAAGAGTAGTACCACTACCTATCGTTTAGAAGCTGGCATAGACAATATTTTCAATTATGTGGATCGCACGCCACACGGATTGCATTTGGGAACTACCACCCCAGGAACAACTATCTATGCACAGCTCACCATCCGTTTTGCAAAAGGAAAGAAAACGAACAATAAGTTTAACTCTAATTTAAGTAACACTAATGAAGACGATTAAGTATTTGTTTATGGCCATGATGGCCATGCTGCTTGCTGGCGCATTAAATGCATGTAGCGATGATGATCCAAAGGAGATCATCAAAGAGGTGGAAGTCATCAAGGAAGTGGAGAAGATTGTGGAAGTTCCTGTGGACAACAGTTGGACACGCTACCAGAATGCTGTAACTGACAACGTGAAGAAGAGCAAAAAGCATGATAAGGCTATCCTGCTTGTTGCTTTCGGTTCTACTTGGGAGCAGGCATACGATGCTTTCGATGATGCCGTAGAAGCTTACAAGAAGACTTTTGCGGAGTATGACGTATTCCTGTCTTTCTCATCTGCTATCTGCATCAATCGTGCAGCTGCTGGCGAGAATGTGGATCCACGTAACTTCTATGCTCCTAATTTCTGGCTCACTGCCTTTGCTCAAGAAGGTGTGCAGTACAAGGAAATTGTGGTTCAGTCTCTGCAGGTAATCCCTGGTGAGGAATATACCCGTGTGATTAACTACATCAAGGATTTCGCCAACAATGCTAACGGTGATCTGGAAGATGAGTATCTGGCATCTGTAACCCTGAAACTGGGTGTACCTCTGTTGCAAGATGAGTTCGTGGACGTTCCTACTGTGGCAAATGAATTGCATGCACTGTATAAGGAAATAACTGCTACTGATGTCGTAGCTTTCATGGGTCATGGTAATCCTGATGCTTACGATACCTACAAGGCAAACGTTCGTTATACTCAGTTGGAAAAGGCTCTGCAGAAGTTGAGTCCTAACTATTTCGTTGGTACAGTGGATATGATGGAGAACTTCAAGACGCATGTATATGATCGTATGAAGGCTGCAGGTTTGACTAATAAGAACATGAAGGTTTATTGCCATCCTTTGATGTCTATCGACGGTGACCATGGTCACAACGATATGGCTGGTGACGACCTTCCTGAAGATGTGGATCCTGAGAATTATACTTTCGCCCAGTTACAGGCTATGGCCAATGAAGAGGGTGAGGTAGAGGATACCAGCTGGAAGATGTACTTTGGTGCCAAGGGTTCTGGTTTCACTTGCAATGATGACACCATGATTGAATATGGATTGTTGGAGCTCCCAACCGTTCGTGCCGTGTGGATGCAGCACACAGCTGATGCCATTGAAGGTGAGCCTTTGGATTACTACCATTCCAAGAATCCTGAATAATTTTTATCAAGAGAACATTTTGCTATCATCATACATTATTTACTCTTGATGAGGGAGAAACCTCTCCCTATCCCTCCCCTGAATGGCAGGGGAGGGAACTTTTTATTTTAATAGTTGTATGAAAATATCCCAGAGAATATACTTGTTTATGTTGTGCCTGACATTGTCAGGGATGACGATGGCACAGGAGTCCAAGCAGGAACCTGAAGAAAGAGAATTGAATCCTATTGTGGTTACAGGAACAGGTACACACCAGCGCCTGAAAAGTACGGCTGTGCCAGTAAACGTAATTACGGCTGCAGAATTAAAGAAGACTGGTATCACCGATTTCCAACAGGCCCTGAGTATGGCAGTGCCACAGTTGTCGTTTACCCCTAATGCCATGGGGTCAAACCTAATGATGAACGGACTTTCCAACAAGTATGTTCTTATTTTGCTCAATGGTCATAAGTTGGTTGGAGACGTGTCGAACAACGTGGACCTTAGTCGCATAGATCTCAGCAGAGTGAAGCGTGTTGAAGTGCTGAATGGGGCAGGTTCTTCCATCTATGGTTCAGATGCCATCGCTGGTGTCATTAACATCATCACCAATGACCCACAGGATGAGATATCACTCACCAGTCAAAGTCGTGTCAGTGGTAAAGGCCAGTTTACAGAGAACGTAAACCTTGACATTGCCAAAGGTATCTTTGGCTCGCAGACTTCTTATAAACACGACCGTTCCGATGGTTGGCAGAATTCTCCGTTGGCATACATCATTAAGAATGGTGAGATTCAGGGTACACAAGAAAGTCTTTATCCACTCTCTGCAGGATTTCACAGCAACATGGTGAATCAAAAGTTCACCCTTACTGCTTCTGAGAAACTATCGCTTTATGCAGGAGGTAATTATTATAGACGCATCACGGACCGTCCTACCAAGGAGAAAGGAAAAGCTGGCGGTTTCAATTATGACCTTCATTATGAATCTTGGCGCTTTGAGGCTGGTGGTTTGTATAAGTTTACTAGGCGTAACTCCCTTCAGTTTGACTTTACGATAGATGATTACGACCAGCGTCATAAGTATATAGAGGACTACAGTAGTTACAAGGCTGGAGAATATGCATTCTCCAAAAACCAGAAGTTCTATGACGGAGAGTTGCGTGGGGTCTTTCATTTTACTACCAATAGTACCACGGTTTTTGGTACCGACATCAAGCAGGAGGAGCTGCGTGCCAGTAGCGGCAACGTGGAGGGTACGGCATACACCCTCTCTGGTTATGCCCAGCATGAAGCACATTGGCAAGATTGGAAAGCCATCGTTGGTGCCCGCTATGATTACCATGAAACAGCAGGCTCACATTTCAGCCCTAAACTCTCTCTGATGTATGCTTTAGGCAATCTTAATCTTCGTGGGACCTATTCACATGGTTTTATCGCCCCACAACTGAATGAGCTTTACTACAAATATTTCAACGATAAGTCGGGTGGTCGCCCAGACTTGGCCATAGGTAATAAAGACTTAAAACCGGGAAGTAGCAACTACTTCTCACTGAATGCAGAATATCATACCAATAAGTTCAGTGCTTCTGTTACGGGTTATCTGAATTATCTGAATGATATGATTACAAAGAAAAGCTATCCGATAGATGCTGCAACTCTGGCGTGGGCACAGCAGAATCTGGATATTACCGAAGATCAAATGAATCGCATTGAACGCTATACGTTCTACGTGAACTTCGACCGTGCCATCATCCGAGGATTGCAATTCGATGTGATGGCAAATCTGTTCCCTGGCTTCTCTGTTTCCGGAAACTATAACCTTACATATGCACGTGGCAAAATTGATGGTGAATGGCAGAACATAGAGAAATCCATTCGTCATACGGGTACTGTTAATGCCAGCTATCAATACATGTGGAAACACTATACATTGAATGTGAATCTTAACGGACGTATGCAGAGTAAGCGCTATTTCCCTGGAGAGGACAATGCGCCAGGATATGGTATCTGGAACATCAATACCCGACATACCTTTAATTTCTCGCGACACATCATCATAGAGCCTTCCTTTGGTGTAGACAACATTTTCGATCGTAAGGACATTCGTCCGTATGGATTGAATGTGGCTCTTCTCTCACCTGGACGTATGTTAGTGGGAGGCTTGACGTTGAAATTCAAATAAGTTTTCTTATCTTTGTCACAAAAGACTGATGCCATGAAAAGAATCATCGTAGCAGGTCTGGGACCTGGAAGTGAGGTCGATATTACTCCCGCTGTGCTTCAAGCTGTGAAAGAAGCAGATGTTATAGTGGGATATAAATACTATTTCCGTTTTGTGAAGCCCTATTTGAAACCAGAAACAGAGTGTATTGACACGGGCATGAAAAGAGAACTTGATCGTGCGAAACAGGCTTTTGATTTGGCAGAACAGGGTAAGACCGTTTGCGTTATCAGTTCTGGTGATGCGGGCATCTATGGTATGACTCCCTTAATCTATGAGATGAAACGTGAACGTCAGAGTGACATAGAGGTTATTTCACTTCCTGGTATCAGTGCTTTCCAGAAGGCAGCATCGTTGCTAGGTGCACCAATCGGGCACGATCTTTGTGTCATCTCTCTTTCAGATTTGATGACTCCTTGGGCTACGATAGAGAAACGCATTATAGCAGCTGCAGAGGCAGATTTTGTGACAGCCGTTTATAATCCCAAAAGCGAAGGACGCTACTGGGAACTTTATCGCTTGAAGGAACTCTTTCTTCAACATGGACGCAGTGGTAATACACCTGTTGGTTATGTGCGGCAAGCTGGACGTCCAGAACAGACTATAAAGCTCACTACATTGGAAGCCCTCGATCCAGAGGAAATCGATATGTTCACTGTACTGATTATAGGTAACACACAATCGTACGAGTGGGAGGGGCATTTTATCACTCCCCGTGGCTACTATCGAGAAGAGTGTGATGAAGGGAATAAGATAGGTCAGAACATCATGATCAAGAGCTTCCAAACCATAGAAGGTGAGTTGAAGCACCAAGACTTTCCTCTGGACCATAAATGGGCATTGCTACATGCCATACATACCACAGCGGACTTCCAGATGGAAGATCTTCTTTACACGGATACTGATGCTGTAAAGACCTTGTTCGAGAAGATTAAACAGGGAGAGTTGAAGTATATTGTAAGTGATGTGACGATGGTGGTCAGTGGTATTCGCAAGGGTGCATTGGAACGATTGGGTGTTGAAGCCCTTTGCTACTTAGGAGATCCAAGGGTAAAGCAGATGGCTGAAGAAAAAGGCATTACTCGTACCCAGGCAGGTATTTGCTTGGCAGTGGAAGAACATCCTGATGCACTTTTTGTATTTGGGAATGCTCCTACCGCTTTAATGGAACTTTGTGCACTTATTCGTAAAGGAAAGGCCCATCCAGCAGGAGTGATTGCAGCTCCTGTAGGTTTCGTACATGTATGTGAATCGAAACACATGGTTAAGCCTTTCCGTGACATCCCCAAAATCATTGTAGAAGGTCGTAAAGGGGGCAGTAACCTTGCTGCTACACTCTGCAATGCCATACTTTGTTACGATGACGCTGAAGCACTGAAACCAGGGAGAGACTTATAGCATTGATATGAATAAAGTATTCTTTATCATAGGATTAAGTGATAGTGGGACGCCATATTTCCCTCCTGAAGTAATGAAAATCATCAAGGAGGGGAAGGTGTTTAGTGGGGGTAAACGCCACCATGACATCATGCGATCATTCTTGCCTGCAGACTATGTGTGGATTGACATCAGTGTGCCACTCTCTGCCGTTTTTGAGCAATACGAGGAACTGTTCAATGTTCAATGCTCAATGCATAATGGAATCGTCGTTTTTGCTTCTGGTGATCCACTCTTCTTAGGTTTTGCAAATACCATACGGCGTGAGATGCCCGATGCTACCATCAAGCTCTATCCCAGTTTCAACTCTCTGCAGATGCTGGCTCATCGTTTGCTTTTGCCTTACCATGATATGCGTATTGTCTCACTTACAGGTCGTCCGTGGAAGGAGTTTGATAATGCATTGATAGAACGTGTGCCAAAGATTGGAATACTTACTGATACCAAAGACCATACACCCGATAAGATTGCACAACGCATGCTGCAATATGGATATACTTCTTATACTGTTTATGTTGGTGAGCATTTGGGAAGTGATGAACAGGAAAGTGTACAGGAATTGTCGTTGGAAGAAACGGCTCGCAGCACTTTTGCTTCCCCCAACTGCTTGATACTATACAGTGACAGCTTAGCACATCGAGAAGGGCATTTGCAATGTCCTTTTGGCATCCCTGATGAAGAATTCCATATTTTAGAAGGACGCCCCCGTATGATTACCAAGGCACCAATCCGATTACTTACACTGCATGCTTTGGCATTACAAGACAAGCATACTTTTTGGGATGTAGGATTTTGTACGGGTTCAGTGTCTATTGAGGCACGACTACACTTTCCTCATCTTCAAATTATCTCGTTTGAGGTAAGACCTGAAGGAGAAGAATTGATGCAGCAGAATGCTGAGAAATTTGGTGCGCCAGGCATTACAACTATCATTGGTGATTTCCTGCAACAGAATCTTTCTTCACTGCCCCGTCCTGATGCGATCTTTATCGGTGGACATAATGGGCAATTGTCCGCAATGTTGCAATGCATGAAGGAAGTATTACTGCCAGGTGGTTGTATAGTCTTCAATGCTGTAAGTGCCGAGAGTCGGCAGACTTTCATGGATAATGCAGCGTCATTAGGTTTTACCATACAGCCTTCTCTGCATATCGCCCTCAATGATTATAATCCTATAGAAATAATGAAAGCTACCTTATGAAAACGGCTGTTATTCAAATTAGTGAAGCTGGTTCTGATACTGCGTTTGCCATTGAGCGAGAACTCAATGCAAAGCCTATCAAGCGTACTGCGGTTGGAAAGGAATGGGACAATTACGATGCCTTTATCTTTATCGGAGCCTTAGGTATATGTGTGCGTACCATAGCTGATTATGTAAATGATAAGCATACTGATCCTGCAGTAGTATGTGTAGACACTTTTGGAAAGGAAGTCATCAGTGTGCTTTCTGGTCATGTGGGAGGTGCCAATGAACTTACCCAACGTATAGCAAGAATTCTTGGTGGGCGGGCAGTCATTACAACGCAAAGCGATAACAGCGGACTTTGGGCACTCGATACCTTTGAGCAACGATTCAGTTGGCCAATCGCCAGTGATTTGTGGGGAGACGATATGAACCGTATTATCTCCACTTTTGTCAATAAACAACCCACAGCTTTATTTCTGGAGGCTCGTGATGAAGGAACGGATTACCTTGAAAGTACCCTGCCAGAGCATGTGACCATTGTAAATGACATGTCTGAAGTGTCTGCTGCCAAATTTAAACTGGTTATCATTGTTTCCCCTTATCAACGCTTTGCTCCTAAGGGAGTATTGGAGCTCCATTTCGTCCCCATGGTGGCAACGATTGGCTTTGGGTTGGCACATCACGCAGAACCTGCAGAAGAGATTTACGATGAGATAGATGAGGCTTTTGCAGATTGTGGTATCTTACCATGTGCCAAACAATATTGTACCATTGATGTGAAAGCCGATGAACCGTTTATTGAGGTCTTAAGGGATTATGATGAACAAGTGCGATTCTTTACAGCTGAGGAATTGGCGAAAGTAGAGGTTCCTAATCCCAGCAGCACGGTAAGTAAGCATGTGGGAACTCCTAGTGTATGTGAAGCCGCAGCTATTTTAGGTTCAAATCATGGGAAGCTTTTGATAGAGAAAGTGAAGGGGAGAAATTGGACGGCAGCACTTGCTATTGACTATGCTCACCTGCGAGAACAAAGGAAGGGACATGTGGAGATAGTAGGTGCTGGGCCTGGAGACCCGGAACTTATTTCCGTACGTGGACGTAAGTTGTTGGAGCAAGCCGACTTGATACTTTACGCAGGAAGTCTGGTACCTGAAGAGTTGACGCATTGTGCCAAATCAGGAGCATTGGTACGTTCTTCTGCTTCTATGGCATTGGAAGAACAATGTGCCTTGATGAAGGAATTCTATAACCAAGGTAAATACATCGTACGTCTGCATACAGGAGATCCTTGCATTTTTGGAGCTATTCAGGAGCAGATGGCTTTCTTTGACAAGGAAGGGATGGATTATCACATCACGCCTGGTATTTCCTCTTTCTTGGCAGCAGCAGCAGAATTGCGGAGTCAGTTCACTATTCCAGAAAAGGTACAGACCATTATTCTCACGCGTGGAGAAGGTCGTACCCCTATGCCTGACAAGGAAAAGCTACATTTGCTGGCACGTAGTCAGAGTACCATGTGCATCTTCCTCAGTGCCTCTATTGTGGAAGACGTGCAACATGAACTCCTGATGGAATATCCTCCAGAAACTCCCGTGGCAGCTTGTTATCACCTTACATGGAAAGACCAGCGCATCTATCGTGGAGCGTTGAAGGACTTGGCAAAGATCGTTCGTGAGAATAACCTAACCCTTACTACTATGTTGGTAGTGGGTGAGGCTATTGACAATCGGCATGGATTGTCCGAATTATATAACAAACATTTCACCCATTTGTTCCGAAAGGGAGAAAAATGATTCTGGTATTTGGCGGCACTACAGAAGGTCGAAAAGCAGTTAAGGAATTGGAGGAAGCAGGAAATGCTTTCTACTATTCTACTAAGACAGGGGAGCAAGACATTACCCTGCATCATGGCATACGCCTCGATGGTGCTATGGATAGAACTGCTATGCTTGCTTTCTGTCATGAGAAAGGCATACGGCTGCTGATTGATGCTGCCCATCCGTTTGCTACAGTGTTGCATCAGACAGTAGCAGACGTTGCTACTCAGTTGGACATTCCAGCCATCCGCTTTGAACGAATCTATCCTCCAAGAGATGAAGATATTATTTGGTGTGACGATTATCAACAAATCCCTACCGACTATCCTGTATTATTAGCTACTACGGGAGTGCAGACCATCTCCAAATTGAAACCTCTGGAACAGAAAGGCATCAAGCTTTACTATCGTATCCTTCCTCGTGAGAGCTCCATTGCTTTGGCGCATAAGCAAGGGGCAATGGATGAGCAACTCTGCTTTTATCAAGATGGGGAGGATGAGAAAAGCATCCTTCAAGATTTGAAGCCAGATGCGGTATTGTTAAAGGAGAGTGGTCTTTCTGGTGGTTTCTTGGAAAAGGTGACTGCTGCACGTGAATTAGGCATCCATTTGATAGCAATTAAGCGCCCTCTCACACCAACTATTTTCCTTCAGGTGAATGGAGAACATGGCTTACGTCGTATGGTAGAAAAGTTGCTCCCTGAGTTCTATCCCCTGCATAGCGGACTGACTACAGGTACTTGTGCCACAGCAGCAGCGGTGGCAGCAGCTAAGAAGCTCTTTGAGCATGAAACTCCTTCCTCGGTGCCAGTGCGTCTGCCTAATGGTGAAACTATCATGGTGGGGGATGTGGAATATTTAGACACTCCTGCCAATACCTGCTCAATAAGGAAAGATAGTGGTGATGATCCCGATGTGACACGTGGGATAGAGATACGGGTAACGCTTACTCCATCCGACCATTTTGAGGTGAGAGGAGGTGAGGGGATTGGCACCATTACCCAGCAAGGGTTTGACTATCCACCAGGTTCACCAGCCATCAACAAGGCACCACGTGAGATGCTTTGGGATAATCTGAAACGTAATGTTATTGTCACCATCTCCGTTCCCGAGGGAGAAGCCATTGCCCGTCGAACCTTTAATCCACGCCTGGGTATCGTAGGAGGAATCAGCATCATAGGGGTGAGCGGTATCATCAAGCCTTTTTCAGAGGAAGGATTTATTGGTTCTATCCGTAAGTGTATGGAGGTGGCAAAGGCTTCTGGAACTGATAGGGTAGTCATCAACAGTGGAGCCAAGAGTGAGCAGTTTGTTAAGGCGCATTATCCTGAACTACCTGCTGCTTGCTTTGTTGAATATGGTAATTTCATTGGTGAAACCATCAAAATAGCTGCAGAACTGGCTATCCCTAATGTCACCCTCGGTATTATGCTGGGCAAAGCAGTGAAATTGGCCGAAGGCAATCTCGATACACATAGCCATAAGGTGGTGATGAACAAAACGTTTATTAAACAGATGCTTGGAGAAGCTGGCTGTGAACAAGCTGTAATCGATAGGGTTGATGGTATGACTTTAGCACGTGAGCTTTGGAATATCATTCCTCCTTCCTTCCTGCCCTCATTCTGTCAGGTAGTCATTTCCCATTGTAGGAAGCATTGTGCGCCACTTCTTCCAAAAGGTAAACTCTCGATTCTGTTGATAGATGAACAAGGGGACATTCATTGATTCTACTCTTCCACCACACTTTTGTTCTTCCTAAACAGCACCATGGCAATGACAGGTGCTCCTATCAATGCAGTAACGGAATTAACTGGTAGGGCCCCCTCGAAACCAGGTAGTCGGGCTATAAGGTTGCAGAGCAGGGCAAGAGCAGCTCCTGTAAGCAGGGTCGAGGGCATGAGGATACGGTGATCACTGGTGCGGAACATGGCACGGGCAAGGTGCGGTACGGCTAAACCAATAAACATGATAGGACCACAATAGGCAGTGACAATAGCTACTAATATTCCAGAACTCAGAATAACAAGGGTTTGTGCCCTGCGTATATTCAATCCCAAATTACGAGCGTATTTGTCACCCAGCAGAAGTAGGTTCATGGTTTTTACTAATAGCATGCTAAGAGGTAGTAATATAGCCATCAGCGAGACAAACAGCATCATTTGACCACCTGACACACGGGCGA
>JAGCFP010000046.1 GCA_017650045.1 Bacteroidaceae bacterium
ATCTCATGCACGGCTTCATCTGTCAGATTCAAGGCATTCTCACGGACCTGCACATTTTCAGGCTGCTGCATGAAGAGCTGCAAGTTCAACTTGATGCCTGTGAGCAAGGCGCCCATACGGTCGTGAAGGTCGCGTGCGATGCGTACGCGCTCTGTCGTCTCTCCTTCTATCTTCGCCAAAGCTTCAGCATGACGACGTTTTTCACGCAGCCAGAACATCAGGAAGATGAGCGAACCTGCCAACAATACCAAAGCCACCACACTCAGTCCTGTCAGCCAACGCATCCAGGTACGTTCACGCTGCAGGTCCTCTATCTGTTGCTGTTTCTGCTCTGTTTCATAGATCACCTCCATCTGTGATAAAGCACTCTGATATTGCAAGTTGGAGTATTCCGTCATCAACTCGTACACCTTATTCATATAAAGGTTGGCTTCCTCCTTACGTCCCAACTGTATGCAGATGCGGGCCAGATTCTCATAGTCGCTTATGTCGTCATAAGTATCGTTAGGGTCAGCCTCCACGCTCTGGCGAGCAAAGTCATAGGCTCGCTGCCACTGCCCTTTCTCCATCGCTACCAGATACATGCCACTCAGCGCATCGCTCTTGAAACTGCCCATCATATCCTCGTCGTTTAGCAGCAGGTGGTAGGCTTCCTCAGCGTATGTCTCTGCCTTGACGATATCCTTGTGTCCATCCATCAGATGTATCTGTGACAGGATGGAAAGCAGTTCCATATAGTCGCCAGGTTCATTTTTCTGGTTGGGCTGATAGTAGGCATAGCTCTCCATACTGGTCTGAAGGGCTTTCTCATAATCGCCTTTCTCCAGATAGATCTTTGCCAATCCACGCTGCGGAAGGGCCACCATCAGTGAGTCACCACTCTGCTTCCCACAGGCTATACCTTGCAGGTAGTTGCGCTCGGCTTCCTCTGTGTTGCCCATGGTGTGATAGAGTTCACCCACATTGTGATAGAGGATGGTCTGACTTTCCAGCCATCCATATTTCTCGAAGATGGGGAGTGCCTTCTGATAATATTCTATGGCCAGCAGATTCTGGTCTTGAATGTTGTAGAGATTACCTATGGAACCATAGAGCACGCTGTAGTTATCATCGACATCGCTTTCTTTATAGCGCTTGGTGGCAGCCATGCTGTCGGTTACGGCTAAGGCACGGTTATAGTAGTCCAAACTCACCTCATAGTCGCCACGTCCGTAGGCCAGCATACCTATCATGCGTAGGGCATCCGCACGGGCATTCAGTGCATCAAGCCCATAACTTACAGCCAATGCCTTGTGGGCATAGTCATCGGCCTTACTGCCATCTATGTTCACATAGCCCCACATCAAGTCCTGATAGGCACGCAGCAATTGCTCTCCTTTGGGCGGATTAGGACTGGCAAGCACCACCTCCAGGGAGTCCACCTTGCGGTTCCGATGGTCACTGTATTGTGCCAAAGCGTTTTGCAGACACAGACAGAGCCCCCAAAGTACCATTATTCTCAACGACATTCTCCGTTTCATGCAGCCAAATTAACAATTATTTACCATATAGCCAATAAAACACACTGATTTCTATTGTTTGACACTTCATTATCCCCCAATTGGGGGGTATTATTTCTGATAAATAGTACCTACATTTGCAAATAGAATAAGAGGTTCTATGACAAGGGATAGTGCATTTACCCTACACCCCTACACTTTTTGCTCGCAAATTACTGAATTAAAGCGGATTAGACAGGTGTAGGGTATAGCTTGACCCTACACTAACCCTACACCAACCCTACACGCTACATAGCTAAAAAGGTGAAGGGTAAGTGTAGGGTGCGTGTAGGGTTAGAAGGCACCCTACACGCATTTAATCGTATGACATACAATACTTTACAGGCAAAAAGTGTAGGGGTGTAGGGTAAAAACGAAGTGGGACGTTTGTGAAGGTGGTGGTTGTGCCATCATCCTAAAGGCTTCCCTAAATGCTCACGTGCTGAGCATTTATGCTCACCGTTATGAGCATTTTTGCTCACAGTGGTGAAGATTTGTGAGCATAACGAGAGAAATAGATAATATTAACTTCTAAAAACAAACGGATATGAAAAGAGCGATTTACTTACTGGTGGTGCTCATAGCAGCACTCTCCTACTCTACCAACGCGGACGCTCAGATCCTCAGACGACTGGGTGAACGTGTAAGAAACGCTGTAGAGAATAAAGTGGAGGAAAAAGCAAATGAGGCTATAAACGGCAATAAGAATGAGAGTAACTCGAATAATAACAATGCTGAAGCTGGTGAGGAAGCAGTAGCATCTGATGAACCTGTGGACTTTGCTGCCATTCAAGCCAAGAGCGACTTCAAGCGTGGTGGCACAGTATTCTTCAATGACGAACTGAAAGGTGAGCAAATGGGCGAGTTCCCTTCTAAATGGGATCTCCTCAGTGGCTCTGAAGTGGAAGTAGTGAATATCAAGGGCGTAAATGCCATCAAGATGGAGGGAGGAAGGATCCAGCCTCTGATGGAAGAAAAGTTTTATCTGCCAGAAGAGTTTACCATCGAATTCGACGTACTGTCACAACCCGCCCAGGAAGGCTCCAGTTGGGATGCCACCCTCGACATTGTCTTGAAAGCTGAAGACGGCTATGACGCCTTCGATATCCGTACCAGCGTGGAGACACATACGCTCAACAATCCAAGTGGAGGATATTATGGTATTGGTTGGGGTTGGGGAGCATATAATCCTAATGGTGATAAAATTGATGGAGCACCAGGAACTTCGACTATCGCCAAAGTATTCAAGAAGAACGACTGGAACCACATTGCCATCTCATTCAACAAGCGTGCTTTCAAGATGTACCTCAATTACGAGCGCATCGTGAATATTCCGAATATGAAACAACCTCGCTCTTGGTATATGGAGGGTAGTTCAGACAGCAATAAAGGTGTCTATGTCACTAATGTAGTAATGGCCAAGGGTGCTGTGGAGCTCTATGAGCGCAATGCTACTGACTATTCTTCAGCTGTAGAGAAAGCCATTGCAGAAACAGGTAAGTTCGTCACCAACAATATCCTCTTCGAGACTGGTAAGGCAACCTTGAAGCCAGAGTCAATGGAGGAAATCCAGAAGGTGGCCGATTATATGAAGAAAGACTCCTCTGCTCGCTTCGAGGTACAAGGCCATACTGACAATCAGGGCTCTGACGCCATCAACGATCCTCTCTCACAGCAACGTGCAGAGGCAGTGGTGAAGGCCCTCGAAGGCATGGGTGTAGATCCATTCAACCTTCGTGCTGTAGGTAAGGGCTCTCACGAACCAGTAGCTGATAATGGCACAGATGAAGGTCGCGCCAAGAATCGTCGTGTGGAGTTCATCAAGAAATAATAACTTTATCCATTAATCCTATAAATTTATTATTATGAAAAGAGTATTTCTTGCAATGTGTGTGGCGCTCATCAGCATTTGCGCCTCAGCACAGAAAGGCACCCCAGCACTGGGAGTCAACCTCTCTTATGGTACTGAGATTGAGAACATTGGTATCGGCGTTAAAGGACAGTACTTCTTAACTGATGCACTGCGTGCTGAAGCTTCTTTCGACTACTTCTTGAAGAAAGACCATGTCTCAATGTGGGACGTTAACCTCAACTTGCACTATCTGTTCGATGTGGCAGACAATGCTTATGTATATCCATTGGCAGGTATTGGCTATACCAGCTGGAAAGCCAGTGCTTATGGCTACTCTGCTACAGACAACAAGATTGCAATTAATCTGGGTGGTGGATTCCAGTACGACTTCACTGACACGATGTTCTTCAATGTAGAGGGCAAGTACCAGATTATCGATGAGTTCGATCAATTTGTAATTGGGGTTGGTGTAGGCTTTAAGTTTTAATTAGATTCAGTGTGTTTTACAAAATGAAGAAACTACATTTAGTACTAATGTTCATTGCAAGCCTCGTCCTACTGACGGCTTGTGGAGGAAAGAGCTCAAGTTCATCTGGAAGTAGCACTACCAATGGCTTAGCCGATGGCAAATGGCCTGCTTCCATCTACGATAAGTACGGCATCACGGAGTTGCCCACGAAGGGAAAGATTGTGTACACCGACTTCTCTGGCGAGGATCGGTCCTATCAGTACAGGATAGACTATAAGAATGTCACAAGAGAGGAACTGGTGGCATGGGTAAACGGGCTCAAGGCGAAAGGCTTCCGGCTGGAAGAAAGAGACAATGAGCGTCTCAACAAGAGTGGCTATGACCACGACGTGATGCTCTATCAGCCAGGCGAGGGCAAGGACATGCGGTTGCGCATAGGCTTCGACTTTAACAATGATATGGAGTTTGACTACTGGGCAGACGAGCCTAATCCTGCCTTTACCTACGAGGAGAGTGACAGCGATGAAGGCAACTACATCATCAAGTACAACGTAGAGCTATCGCTCAACCCAATCAATCAGGATCGTGGGGCTGAGGGTAGCATCGAGGCTCTTGGCATCAAGGCCGAGGACCTGCTGGGTGGCATCGTTAGGAAGGCGAGCATGTCAACTTCGGCAACTGGTGGTGCAGGCATCGGTGTGAACTTCCTCAGCGACCATGAGATAACAGAGGCCGACTTCAATGCTATCCAAGATAAATTGGCCGACCTGTTGGCTGCAAAGGGTGTGAAGTTCACCAATACGCTGAACGGAAAGGAATACACCGTAGATCAGCTGAAGGCAGACAAGGTGCGTAGCTACAACGTTGAGCTGAACGGCAAGAAGTTCTTTATGATGTCTCGCTCCGACACTCAGGTTAAGGACTTTGGTGGCGGCATCAGCTGGATGCTCACTCCCGTCAAGAATTAGATTCAGTGTGTTTCAAGTAAGCGATATTGCATATCGCAACCTCCTTCTTATGGCATATCAGCAACAGTTGATATGCCATATTTTTTATAAAATAGGGAACAACTACGAAATGTGATATAAAAGCTTTGTAGATTGGCCGTTGGGAGGTGAGGCAGTCTCTTCATAACAGAAACTCTCAAAGCTAATGTCCTCATCAATATTTCTCCAATGAATACCGATTGTGCTAAAAGAATATTGGTTCCTTTCACTGTCTGATGCCCTATATAAACGAGGATACCACAGCAAAGACTGACGATAGGTTTTCCCATCGTCTCCCAGACCAAAAATCTGGTCATCCTCAAACCATATTTTATTTATTTTCAGCATCTTTCCTAAAATACCGATTCCAGTTATTCAAGATGATATCGCTATTGTCATCGATCATCTTCTTGATTTTTCTTAAATCACTGGCTTTAATACCATGCTGTTCTTTAAACTCAAAGTTCGTTCCGTTCCAAACATACTTGGCATCACCGCCTTTTCCTATTACATGGATATGTATTGGTTCATGCTCCAAACTGAAAAACATGAATACAAAACCATAAGCTCTAAAAATCTCAGGCATAATTATATCGTATTTTATTTTCTGATGCAAATATATTCATTATATTTATTTTAGCAAACAAATAAATGTAAATAGTTCGCATTTCACTTGTTCATCAAGTTACGCATTTGCAATATTGTTGTTTTTCGCTTATCTTTGCAGTAGCATTTATCAAAAAGAAAATGTTCATGGATAGCATCACAAGTTTACAGAATCCGAAGGTTAAGGCAGTGGTGTCCTTGCAGCAGAAATCGTCGGAAAGACGGAAGCAAGGACTGTTTGTGGTGGAGGGACTTCGCGAGGTGCAGCATTGCTTGGAAGCAGGCTATCAGATAGACAGCGCCTACCTCTGCCCTACTCTCTTAGGCACAGAGACCTTCCACACAGAGGCACCTTGCTATGAGGTCACTCCCGAGGTGTATGAAAAAATGGCTTATCGGGGAGGTACAGAGGGCATCGTGGCTGTGGTGAAAGCACGTGCCCATGCATTGGAGACACTCAAACTTGGCAAAGCTCCCCTTATCATCGTCTTGGAAAGTGTGGAGAAACCTGGCAACTTAGGGGCTATCCTGCGCAGTGCTGATGCAGCTAAGGCTGATGCTGTCATCGTATGCGACCCTCTCACAGACCTCTATAACCCCAACCTGATACGCAGCAGCATCGGAGCCATCTTTACCGTGCCTTGTGTGGCTTGTACCTCTGAGGAGTGCATTCGTTTCCTGAAAGAGCGAGGCATAAAGATTCTAACAGCGCAACTGCAAGACTCACACCTCTATTATGATACAGACATGCGCAGGGGTACAGCCATTGTGATGGGCACAGAGAGCACAGGACTCACGGAACAATGGCGCAAGGCTGCAGATGCCCATATCCGTATCCCGATGCTTGGCAGACTAGATTCTCTGAATGTCTCTGTCAGTGCAGCAATCTTACTGTACGAGGCAGTAAGACAACGTCAGAGTTCCAACCCCATGATGTAATCATTCATGTAATAGCCATTTCCAATGGGGAAGTCACCTTGGCGCAACTTACTCATTCCCAGATGCTCATAAAAACTCACGGCCTTGTTGTTGCGATTCACATTCAGTTCCATCAGACAAGGTTCAGGATGCACCTCCTTGATGTATTGAATGGCATGCTCAA
Organism: Bacteroidaceae bacterium; assembly: GCA_017650045.1. Taxonomy (GTDB): domain Bacteria; phylum Bacteroidota; class Bacteroidia; order Bacteroidales; family Bacteroidaceae; genus Bacteroides. The sequence goes on from JAGCFP010000046.1 coordinate 6,554, forward strand.
AGAGGAACTTCCCTGCCCCAGTGCCTTGCACTGAAGGCAGCACATAGATTTTCTGCAGGTGAAAAGTGTCCACCCCTTCTTCATTTTTACCTTGGGGCTGCACAGACACATAACCTATGGGCTTGTCATCCTGGTAGGCAATCTGATAGACATGCCCCTCCTCTGTCATCTGCTTACGCAAGTTCTCTAAGGAGTACATCCAATCCATCATAAAGTCCAACTGCTCTGGAGAGAGAATCTCTTGATAGGTATGTGGAAAAATAATCGATGCCAACTCTTGAATGAGTTGGCAATCGATTAATTCAGCTTTTCTGATAGTCAGCATCGTTGTATGTGTGGTTTAATGATTCTTGTTATACTGCTACCTTCTCCAAGCGTTTCATCATCACGAACATGAAGAGTGCTGAGAGTATGCAGAGGGCGATGAACACACTCCATACAGCCCAGAGTGGAAGCGGACCCCAGAGCAGACCACCTACCATCACCAGTTGATTACCAATGGCAGTAGCAACGAACCAAGCACCCATCATCATACCCTTGTACTTAGGAGGAGCTACCTTAGTCACGAAAGAGATACCCATCGGACTGAGCAGCAACTCAGCGAAGGTCAGAATCAGGTATGTGCCAATCAGCAGATTAGGAGTCACATCAGCCACATGCTTAGCCACCATGATGCCATCAGCACCAATCTCTGTCTGAGGCTTAGGCAGACCCACGCAGAAGACAGCCATTACACAATAGGCCAACGCTGCGATAATCATACCATAGGCAATCTTGCGAGGGGCTGAAGGCTCCTTGCCCTTACGAGCCAGAGAGCTAAAGATAGCCATGCTGACAGGAGTGAGGGCTACCACATAGAACGGATTGAACTGCTGGAAGATAGGAGCACTTACTTCCACCTCACCATTCAGGTTGAAGTACTTCCAGAACAGCACAGCCACTGCGAAAGCAATTATAATGCCAGAAATCAGTTTCTTCTGGGCAGTCTTGGCCTCATAGAGTGAGAATCCTGCATAGACAATCAGGATAATCATCACCAGATTCATCACATCGAAGGCCATGCTCTGAAGTCCCGTAGAGCTCTGAGCAGTAAACTCATTGGCAAAGTAGGTCAGCGAAAGTCCATTCTGATGGAAAGCCATCCAGAAGAAAATCACCACAGCATATACCAGACAGAGGGCCACAATGCGGTCTTTGGTCTCACGTGGACTCAGTTCTGGTTCATTAGAGACAGCAGCGACAGCTCGTTTGCCACCTTCTGTATGGATGAAGGTTTTACGGAAAATGTAATAGATGGCGATAGATACAATCAGTGAAGCACAGGCCACAGCAAAAGAGAAGTGGTAGGCATCATTGCCACTGTATCCTAAAGAATTTTCAGCCCATTCCTTGATCTTGATGGCAGCAGTTGGAGCAAACAGCGCACCAATGTTGATGGCCATGTAGAACAATTGGAAACCAGCGTCACGCTTGGCTGAGAAGGCAGGGTCGTCATAGAGATTTCCCACCATCACCTGCAGGTTGCCCTTGAACAGACCAGTTCCAAATCCGATGGCAATCAAGGCAGCGATCATCACACCCATAGCCACCATGTCAGTCTTGCCAGTGGCAGCATTGACACCTCCCAATGGGATGGACAGCAGCAAGTAACCAAAGAACATCACAATGATACCTGTAGTTACCATCTTGCCAAAGCCAAACTTATCGGCCAGCATACCACCAATCAAGGGGAAGAAGTAAACAAACATCAGGAAAGAACTGTAAATAGTGCCTGCGACACCTGCGCTCAATCCAAAATTAGCTCTCAAGAAAAGAGCGAACACGGCTAACATGGTGTAGTAGCCAAATCGCTCACCAGTGTTGGCCAAGGCTAATGCCCATAGACCTTTCGGTTGTCCTTCAAACATAGATTAAAGTTATTTAAGTTATTAATATTTCAATATTATCCGCAAAGATATAAGTTTTTATCTATTTAGCAATCATCAGAGCCCTAATTCTTCTCGCAGATACTGTGGAGTAAAACCTTTATCGCTCAGGGCCACCTCCTCAGGGGTACCTGTAGAAAGCACCAGTCCTCCTCCACGACCACCCTCGGGTCCCATGTCAATGATATGGTCAGCCATCTTGATGACATCCAGATTGTGCTCTATCACTATCACCGTGTTCCCCTTGTCCACCAAGCGGTTCAAGACATTCATCAGCACGCGGATATCCTCGAAATGCAGACCTGTGGTAGGTTCGTCAAGGATGTAGAGTGTCTTGCCTGTATCGCGCTTCGAAAGCTCTGTGGCCAGTTTCACGCGTTGGCTCTCTCCACCACTCAGGGTAGTGGAAGGTTGGCCCAACTTCACATAACCTAAACCTACGTCCTGTATCACCTTGATCTTGTTCAGGATAGCTGGCACATGCTCAAAGAACTCCACAGCTTGATTGATGGTCATATCCAGCACATCAGAGATGCTCTTACTTTTGAAGCGCACCTCCAGTGTCTCACGGTTGTAACGCTTACCATGACACTCCTCACAAGGCACATATACATCGGGCAAGAAGTTCATCTCAATGGTCTTATAGCCATTGCCCTGACAGACTTCACAACGCCCACCCTTCACGTTGAACGAGAAGCGTCCAGGCTTGTAGCCTCGTATCTTAGCTTCAGGCAGTCCCACGAACAGGTTCCGGATATCAGAGAACACTCCTGTATAAGTGGCAGGATTAGAGCGTGGCGTACGTCCCAGTGGCGACTGGTCCACATTCACAACCTTATCTATATATTCCAGGCCTTCGATTGCTTCATAAGGCAACGGGGCTTTCAGGGAGCGATACAGTTTCTGGGAGATAATGGGCTGGAGGGTATCATTGATCAAGGTGGATTTACCACTACCTGATACCCCAGTCACACAGATGAGTTTACCCAATGGAAACTCCACAGTGACCTGCTTCAGGTTGTTCCCCTGAGCCCCTATCAGCTTGATGGATTGCCCCTTCCCTTCCCTGCGTTTCGTAGGAACCTCTATCTTCTTTTCCCCATTCAGGTATTGAGAAGTCAGTGTATGGGTATGCAGCATCATCCTGGGATTACCTTCGAACATGACCTCACCACCCAGTCGGCCAGCCTTTGGTCCCATATCAATGATATAGTCGGCAGCCAACATCATCTCCTTGTCGTGCTCCACCACAATCACCGTATTACCCAAGTCACGCAGTTCCTTTAGGGAATGGATAAGTCGCTGATTATCTCTCTGATGCAAGCCAATACTTGGTTCATCGAGGATATAGAGCACATTCACCAGTTGCGAACCTATCTGTGTAGCCAGACGGATACGCTGACTCTCACCACCCGACAAGGTAGCTGATCCACGATTCAGGGAGAGATAATCCAAGCCTACATCCAGCAGGAATTTCAGTCGCGTACGTATCTCCTTCAGGATCTCAGCGGCTATCTGTTGCTGTTTACTGCTGAGGTGAGGTTCCACCTGCTGCATCCATTCATACAGCTCTGCCACATCCATACAGGAAAGTTCATGGATATTCTTGTTGTGTATGCGGTAAGCAAGGGCTTCCTTTTTCAGTTTGGCACCATGACATTCAGGACACTCCACCATCGTGGCAAACTGTTCTGCCCACTTCTGTTCCGTGGTAGAGTCATCATTCTCCTGCAAGGTCTGGATATACTTCACCAGTCCCTCATAGGTCACGAAATAGTCGGATGAAGCACCGATCAACTCCTTATTGATTTTCACACGCTCATCACTACCATACAGTATCTCGTGAATCACCTCATGGGGAAGGTCTTTCACTGGCGTATCTAGCGTAGCTTCATATTTCTCCAGTAAGGCATTGATCTGCCAGAACATCAAAGTATTCCTGTGCTTTCCCAGAGGGGCAATGGCCCCTTGACGCACGGAAAGGGTTTCATCAGGGATCACCAGATGCTCATCAATCTGATTGACCACTCCCAATCCACGACAGCACGGACAGGCTCCTTGTGGGGAGTTGAAAGAGAAATTATGAGGCGCAGGATCACGGTAAGAAAGTCCGCTCACAGGATCCATCAAGGTCTTACTGAAATGGCGTATCTCATTCGTCTCAGCATTCAAGATCATCAGCAGTCCCTCTCCTTGCTTCATGGCAGCAGCTACGCTGTTCTTCAAGCGAGGCAAGTCTTTCTCTCCCACAATCAGACGATCGATCACCAATTCGATGTCATGGTTCTTATAGCGGTCCAGCTTCATGCCAGGCATGGCCTCTGTCATTTCACCATCCACACGCACATGCAGGTAACCTTTCTTCCGCACATTCTCAAACAGTTCGCGGTAATGGCCCTTTCGATGCTGTACCAGCGGAGCCAGTATATAGATACGTTTGCCTTCATACCCACTGAGGATGAGGTTCAGGATCTGTTCCTCCGTATATTTCACCATTTTTTCCCCCGTGAGGTAAGAATAAGCCTCTCCTGCCCTGGCAAACAGCAGACGCAGGTAGTCGTTTACCTCGGTGGTGGTACCTACGGTAGAGCGTGGATTCTTATTGGTAGTCTTCTGGTCGATGGATATCACCGGACTAAGGCCCGTGATCTTGTCCACATCAGGACGTTCCAGGTTTCCCAGGAAATTACGGGCGTAAGCAGAGAAGGTCTCTATGTAGCGACGTTGACCCTCGGCAAAAATAGTATCGAAAGCCAGCGATGACTTCCCACTGCCACTAAGTCCAGTAATCACCGTCAGGCTTCCACGAGGAATCTGCACGTCTATGTTTTTCAGATTGTGTACGCGTGCACCATACACCTGGATATATCCTGTTTCGTCTTGCATGTTCACATTTCGATTGGAAACTGCAAATTTACGGTTTTTATTCTTTGTAAACAACCCTTATGCAAAAAACTAAGGCACATAATTGAAAGTTTGGAAATAATGACGTAATTTTGCATCAACTTAAGATTATTAGAAAAAATGAAGACTTTGAAAAAGATATTAGGTACGCTGCTGCTTACCTTGATGGTGAGCTTGGGCGTACAGGCACAGGAAAACCAGTCGTACATCATGCACACCATCGAGAAGGGTCAGACGCTGACTTCCATCTCCAGCATGTATGGTGTCTCCATCGACGACATCGTAAAGCTGAACCCTGGCAGTGATACCACCATCATAGAGGGAAAGCAACTGCGCATCCCACGTCGTCCAACCAACCAGCAGGGTGGTTCTTTCCACACCATCATCAGTGGAGAGACCCTCTACCGCCTGTCAGTGAACTACAAGGTCTCTGTACGTGCCATCATGGATGCCAACCCTGGTCTGAGTGCCACCAACTTCAAGGCTGGTCAGGTGATTCGTATTCCTGAAGCCAACGAGAAGACAGCCCTCCAACCAGAGCAGCAACCACAGGAGCAGGAAATCCCACAGGCAGTGAGACCTGCAGTCAGGGAGATGCACAAGGTGAAGAGCGGTGAGACCATCTACAGCATTGCCCGTCAATATGGTGTGACGGAAGAGGAACTGCTTTCAGCAAACTCCGACCTGAAAGATGCCCGTAAGTTGAAGAAGAATTCTTTCCTGGCCATTCCTTACCACAAGGAAGAGGTGAAACAAGAGGTGAAGGAGCCAACCGACAGAGAACTGTTCCAAGCCAATACTGAGGCAGCTAAGAAACTGCATTCCATCAAGGCAGCAGTCATCCTCCCCTTCCTGAAAGACGGAAATGCAACGGCTGAAACCAAGCGCATGTTGGAATACTACCAGGGCTTCCTGCTGGCTATGGATAGCCTCAAGGGCACAGGTGCCAACATCGACCTGCATACCTACAATTCTGGCAGCACGGTGGATGAGATGAAGACCTTGCTGACGAAGTCAGAGATGAAGGACATGAACATCATCTTTGGTCCGATGCATACAGAGCAGATAGAGCCTCTGGCCAACTTTGCACAGGAGCATGAAATCCGTCTGGTAATCCCATTTACCTCACGCGACAATACGGTGTACAACAATCCGCAGGTTTATCAGGTAAATACCCCACAGTCGTACTTCTATTCTGAGGTGTACGACCACTTTGCCCGTCAGTTCCCCAATGCCCATGTCATCTTTATTGAGAATAGGGAGACCGATAAGGCCGACTTTATCAAGGGATTCCGTGAGGACCTGTTGCGTAGGAACATCCCTATTACCACCCTGACTGAATCAGAGGGTTACGATGCCATGAAGGGTTCCTTGAGAAAGGACAAGGACAATGTCTTCGTTCCAACCAGTGGAAGCAATACAGCCCTTATAAAGTCCGTCCCACAGCTCACGATGGTGGTACGCGACTCCATCCTCAATGTCACCCAGGGCATCGACAACATCCACCTTTTCGGTTATCCTGAATGGCAGACCTACACCAATGACTTCCTGGAATCGTTCTTCGAGCTCGATACCTATTTCTATAGTTCCTTCTATACCAACAACCTGATGGATGAGCCCAAGCAGTTCATTGCGAAGTTCCGTCGTTGGTACGGCAAGGAGATGGAAGACCGTTATCCTAAGTACGGCATGCTGGGCTTCGACACAGGCTTCTTCTTCCTCAAGGGTATGTGGCTCTATGGTACGGCATTCGACCAGAACCAGAGTCAGTTGTTGGCACGACCCATACAGACAGGCTTCAAGTACGAACGTGTGAACAACTGGGGAGGTTTCATCAACAAGAAAGTGTTCTTCGTACATTTCACCCGTAACAACGAACTAATCAAGCTCGACTTTGACTGATGGCCTGGCGTATGAAGCATGCTACCCGATATCTCCTTACCCTGCTCCTGTGCTTGGGCACCACACTGTTGGTTCAGGCACAGACGGGCGAACAGCGTCATAACCTCGCCATTGGCGTGAATGGTGGCGTACAGATGAGCAGTGTGACCTTCTCCCCCAAGGTGAAGCAGAAGAACCTCATGGGCCCCAGTTTCGGCATTACAGCACGCTACATCTCCGAACGTTGGTTTGGTATGCTCTGTGGCATTCAGGCAGAAGCCAACTTCGTGCAGCGAGGCTGGGATGAGTTCTACGAGGATTATCCAGAGTTGCAATACACCCGTAACCTGCGTTATGTAGAACTTCCTATCATGGCACACATTGGCTTTGGTAAGGAAAACGGCTTCCTGAAGTTCTTCATCCATGCCGGCCCACAGTTCAGCTTTTTCCTTAGCGACAGCAGCAGCATCGACGGAGAATGGAATAACTACAACTACCATCAAGAGCAGCACGAGTTAGAAGTAGAACACAAGTTCGACTACGGCATCATCGGTGGTGCAGGCTTCGAGTTCCACACAGGCATCGGCAATTTCCTGATCGAAGGGCGCTACTACTATGGCCTCGGCGATGTCTTTGGCAACACCAAGCGCGACTATTTCTCCCGCTCAGCCAATAGCGGCATCGGCATCAAAGCCACCTATCTGTTTGATTTGAAGAAGTAATTATTTCGCCCCTTTCTTCTTATACCATTCCTGCATGATGTAGAAGGCTTTCTTTTTCTCGCCCCAACTGGAGACGAGGCCCTTGCGGTTGAAGAAGTCCTGAATACCATTGAGCTGACGACGAGGAGAACGGAAGTCCATCAGGATCCATGGGGAGGTACCTGCAAGTCCGTCAATCTTCTCGAACATCACGATGTTGTTCTTATAGACATTCTCCTGAAACTCCTCCGTGAAGCGCTGGTTGACATCACCATGATAGCCTGCCAAGGCCCCACCACCAAACTCACTGATAATCACTGGCTTGTTGTATGGAATCTCCCACGTCATCTTGAGGGCATCGTTCACATCACGATACCATCCAATGTACTCGTTGAAGCTCACCACATCGACAAACTCATTCATATTGTCGTTCAGACGGTTATGGTAATTCTGTGCAGAAGTGACCTCCATCGCCATACTGATCAGACGAACGTTATCCAACGTACGAGCATGCTTGGAAAGGCTGCTGAGGAACTTATCTCTGGCATCGCTGTGAGGGGTCTCGTTGGCGATACTCCAGATAATGACCGCACAACGGTTCTTGTCGCGTGTAATCATATCCGTCAACTGACGCTGGGCATTGTCGTAGGTGGCTTGGTTCTCCCAAGAGATGGTCCAATACACAGGAATCTCGCTCCACACCATGATACCCATGCGCTCTGCCTCACGTACCATGCGCTCATTGTGCGGATAGTGTGCCAGACGTACGTAGTTGCATCCCAGCTCCTTGGCCCAAGAGAGTAAGGTATGGGCATCTTCAGTGGTCCAGGCACGTCCCTGACGGAAAGGAGCTTCCTCATGGATGCTCACGCCACGCAGGAAGACTGGTTGGCCATTGAGCAGAATTTCCTTGCCACGTGTCTCGATGGTACGGAAACCGATCTCATCGCTCAAACGCTCCGTGCCCATATCTACCGTGACCTGATAGAGCTTAGGCTGCTCAGGTGTCCACAACTGGGGCTTTGCCTTCACCTCAAAAGACCCACGTCCCTCGGCATCGGTAGTGACGGTCTGCTTAATCTTCAGTTCTGGGATCTCCACCGTGACCCTGCCTCCTAAGATAGGACGGTTCAGCTTCACCCACCCTTCTATCTTCGTAGCATCACCCTTGGCAAGCTGCACGTAGTAATCCTCGATATACGTCTCTGGCACCTGCACCAGCATCACATCACGGGTAATACCACCATAGTTCCACCAGTCGAAGTTGAGCGTGGGCACATTGTCCTGATGACGTTGGTTGTTCACACGCACCACCACGAAATTGTCGCCTTCCTTCAGCACATCTGTCACATCAAAATTAAAGGGGGTGAATCCTCCGATGTGCTCCCCTACCTTCTGTCCGTTGACCCACACCATGGAGAGGTAGTTCACGGCACCGAAGTACAGAATGGCTCGCTTCCCTTCTTCCTGATGATAGGTAAAGTTGCGCTTGAACCAAACCGAACCCTCGTAGAAGAAGAGTTGGTTATCCTTGGTATTCCAGTCGGAAGGGATATCCATAATGGGCGATGTGTCGAAATTATACTCCACCAGTTCCTGTGGATTACTGGGCTTGCGATTGTCCCCAAATCCACCCCGATCCATCGGACGCAAACGGTAGTCATAATACCCATTGTCGAACGGATCGACAATATAGTTCCACTTGCCGTTCAGGGAGGTACTCTGACGCGCAAAGACATTCTGCAACAAAGGTACTTCACGCACTTCTGCACATAAACTGCAGACAGCTAACAACGTCAATAATAAGATAGTTGTACGTTTCATGATATTTTCAGTTTTCAATTCTCAATTTTCAATGCCAATCTCAGTCCTTGCCCTCTGACGGTGGCCAACTCAAGCCGTTCATCGGAGGCAAGGCGTAGGCGAAGCTTTCGCACAAAGACATCCAGGCTACGCGACACGTAATAGTCGGTATTTCCCCAGATGCGGTACATGATGGCATCACGACTCACCATCTCCCCCATATTCTCAGCCAACAGACGCAGGAGTTTTCCTTCTGTTTCGGTGAGATGCTCTTCCTTCCCATCAGCAGAGATCAAGGCACAAGTGCGGTAATCAAAGATAAAGCTACCTATGCGCATCTGTCCCGTCTCATTATTCGCCCGCTCTCCTCTTTGGAGCTTCAGGAGTGCCTTGATGCTGGCATCCAGTTCCTCGGGAACAAAGGGTTTCTTCAAGTAATTGTTCACACCCAAACGGTAACCGTGGCTCACATCCTCGGGAGACGTTAATGCAGATGTGAAGAAAATCAGGGTATCTCCGTCGGTTTCACGGATTTTTTCCACCATCTCGAAACCGTTCATCACAGGCATGTCGATATCTGCAATGATGACATCGGGATGATAGTCTTTCCAGGCCTTCAACCCCTCCGCCCCATTGCTGGCAGTCACAATGTCGTAACCACCAATCAGCTCCTGTAAGCTACTGCTGATGATATAGCTCAGGTTGGCATCATCCTCTACCAAAAGTAACCTGATGTTGTTCATACCTCTTCTGTCTTAGTCTCCTTGGGAAACCAAAGAGAGAATTTACTGTATTCCCCTTTCACACTGTCCACATCCACCTTACCACCATGGGCTTCGAGTATCCGACTGACAAGGTTCAGTCCGAGTCCGAAGCCCGAGGCGCCTCCTATCTTGCTGCGCTGGGTGGCTTCTCCGCGTTCAAATTTCTCGAAAATCACTTTTAAATCTTCAGGAGAAATACCCAGTCCATCGTCTTTCACGCTGACTATCACATGCCCGAAGGTCTCATGCGATGCGATCTCTATCCGAACCTTCTCCCCAGAATACTTAATGGCATTATCGATGAGATTACTCAGTGCCTCACTCAGGTATTGGGGATCAGCCATGACGAAAGGCGTTTTCAACTCCGTATCGAATGACACGTCCTTCCCTGCTTTCAGCGTAAAACGTTGAATCAGGTCATCCACCAATGAACGCAGTTCCACCTTATCTATATGTAATTCCAACCGGTGATTCTCCAAACGGGAAAGTGTCAGAATCTTATTGGTCAGTGCCAAAAGTTGCGAAGCCTCATCCTCGGCAATTCCCATGTACTTATCCTTCAGGGCTTCCTTACCCTCCAACTTCCCACTCCGTAGGCTTCGCAGACTCATGATAATGCTGCTGAGAGGTGTCTTCATGTCGTGCACCATCGCATAGGTAAAATCCTGCCGCAAGGTGGCGATCTTGTCCTGCTGACGGATAAAACGTATCTGCTGGAGGATGCTCCAAATCACCAGCGTCAGCAATACCAACGAAGCCATGATCAGGGCAATCATACGTCCGAAGATAATGGTATAGGGATTGTCCACCAACATACGGATACCGTGCGTACGCTCATAGTTCACAGCTACCGCCTGCGAAGCCACAAATCCACCGAAATGAAGCTTAAAGCGAGGGTTGCTGGTGGCCATCACCCTCCCCGTAGAGGCTTCCACCAAGTCGATGGTAATCTCGTTGGTGATGTCGCGCTCCAACAGTATCTCTTTGGCAATGGAATCTACCTGCACTAAAGAAACGGGGATACCCTCTTCATTCAGGGCCTCGTTGAATCTGGTCAGCTCATCAGCCCTTCCATCAAACTCTAACGCCGTGGAGGTACTGTCGGCATAAAACAGATCTAAACGTAAATCGCGCTCTTTCAGCAACGATTCCTCCACCAAGTCGGTCAGCTCCTTCTCCAGATCGTCTTTCAGCAACTGATAGGTATTGTACAGCCACAAGCATTGAAGAGCGACAATAAATGCCACTCCCAGCAAAGCAATCAGTACACTACTTCTCAATTTCATAACCACCACTTAAAGCAGCAACTTTTCCAGTTCACTAAGTTGCATGATACATGTAATACCTGGAACCACAGCCGTTTCATCGGGACAGCATTTGATGATGTGACAACCTAATGAGAGGGCTGGATTGACATCGTTCTTCTGCGAGTCGCCCACCACAATCACTTCATCGGGCAGGAAGCCTTCTTGCTCTATTGCCAACTTCCACAAGGCAGGATCGGGTTTACGAATCCCCGCTATCGTGGAGTCGGTAATGGAATGGAAGAGGTCTGCCACACCCATGCTCTCTAAAACGGCTTTCAGATTTCCGTAATAGTTGGACACCACAAAGAGGGTGTATTTATTCTTCAGCTTTTCCAATACGGGTTTCGCCTGTTTCACATAGTCTGTAGAGAACTCTGTTACCAGTCGGGCTGCCTCTGCAGGTAAGGTGTTACGGTTGTACTCGGTATCTTCCACCAATCCACGACGGATAAGGTCGTCGAACTGGAACCGTGTCTTGTAGGTCTGCACATCGAGCAGGGTATCCGCGACCTTCACAGGATTCAGGCGCTCCATCTCACGCTCGGCAAAGACATAGGAGTCCCAGAAGCTCTCGCGGGTAAGTGAGAGGCCCAGCTTTTCATTATACACCTTAATATAAACCTGCGCCCAATGCAGGAACGGAGAATCCAACGTACCACCGAAATCGAAGGCCAAGGCCTTTACCTTACTACCACTCACCATATCTTTCATGTTTTTATTTCCTACCTTCATCAGTGCCAGTCCAATCACTATCCATACCATCTCACGGATACGGGTAATCAAGGCAGCATAGACACCGTATGCTCCTGCCACAGAGATACCATTTACCGCCAAGGCAAAGCCACCTTCACGTCCACCCAACTGCATCGGCATGAAGAAGAGCAGATTGGCCATCAGGGAAGAGAATGCCAGAATCAAGATACAATCCACAAAGCTCACATTGGTTGTCAGCACATTGAGGATGAGCCAGACCTCTCCGCAACTCACCACACGTGCCAGATACTCCAGGAACAAGGATCCATAGAACGAACGCTTGTCCTGTTTATGCACCAGAGCTATCTGCTGGTCGATATTCTCCAACTTCGCCCGGTTCTTCTCCGCGAAGGCAATGGCATATTTCTTCAGGAAAGGAATCTTACTCGCTAAGTTCATGCACGCCACTGCCATGCCATGACGGTAGCCTTTGATAAAGAGCGTACCCAACGTCAGACAGAAGAGCGTGATGAATCCCATCAAGATGCCCATGCTCCAGTTCACTGGATAGAAGAATATGTAAATCAGTACCGAACTCATCCAGAAGCAGAAATGGCTGAAGATGTGCATCATCACATAGAGAATCACCGATGAGGTGGCTCGCTCCACTCCCACATAGGGTGTCAGTTCCATAATGCGGTAAGGCTCCCCACCCATCAGTCCCACAGGCGTGACATAGTTGAGCGCAAATCCAGAAACGGAATACTTATAGAGTCGCCAGAACGGAATAGTCACCGGTCCAGAGCTATGCAAGATGACGTACCATGAGCAAGTATTGATGACATATACCACCAGCCACAACAAGATAATGAGAGGCAAGTAATAGCCCGCACGCTGCAGATTATGCCATAATTCCTCGTAACTCATATTCATGGTCAGCAACATGATGACCACTGCCACCACGCCAAACGCCAAGAATATGTTACGATACTTGCTTTTCATAATCTCTCACTTTTCAATCTCTTTCAGCATTTGCTCGCTGTGCTGCTCATGCTTGTAGATCATATACACCAAGAGGATATTCAGCACGGTGAGTTCAAAGACGAAGTACAACCAGGGCATCCGTAGGAACAGGGAGATAAACAGCACTATCACACGCGTGTTGAACGAAAGGATGTTGGTGTATTTCATCAGGGGCAGACTACCTGCACGGAACTTATCGCGCAATTCCTGTGGCGCTTCAGCACCTCCATAGATTTCCAAGAATCTGTCGAAGAAACGCTGAAACTTCGGAGAGAGTTGCTCCTGTTTCCTGCAATAGTCCTTATAAACCCACAGGAACAGCTTACGGATGAAATCGTGCTTCCAGGAAAGCTGACGATAGAGCTCTTCCTGCTGGTCGGAACGATCATGCTCACTCCCCTGCTTCCCTTTCAGGAAGAACAGATGAATGTTACGGTAATAATCGGCCATAGCAGCCTGCTTACTGTGACAGAATCCGGCAGCAGCAGCTAAGAGGACAATCCAGAAACCCCATGTGGGATAGAGTCTGCACACGATGGCAAAGTAGATGGCGATGAACCAACAGTCGCCCGACATGCCATCGAGGATACGTCCCAATTCTGATTTCTGTCCGGTGAGACGTGCCAACTGTCCATCGGCACTGTCGTACTGATTGGCCCAAACCAACAACAACATCCCGATAACATTCACCCAAAGGTTGTCGAAATAAAACAGGATGCCTGCTGCCACCCCTAAGAAGATGGAAGCAATGGTAATGGCATTGGGAGTGACACCCAACTTATTGAAAAACAGTGCCCATCGATACCCTAAAGGGCGATAGAAGACCAAGTCTATCCACTCCTCGGTATCCGCTGATTTCAGCGAGGCCTGTATGTCAAGGTTTTTCTGTTCCATATCCTATACCGTTTTCTTCAAAATCAGTTCACTGATGGCATCCGCAGCTTCCTCCCGACAAGGTGCAAAGCTGGGCCAGTCATTAAAATCGATGATGCGCATACTGCCGTCTGCTGCTACGATGGCATCTCCCCCATAGACATCGACCTGCAGCACTGAAGCTGCCTGATTGCAAATCTGCTGCAATGTCTCCACCTTAAAAGGAATGCCCGTAGGCTCCCCGTTGATCTTCTCCAGGCCGAACTTGGAATGCTTCATCTCAAACGGATAGAACCAGTAGAAAAAGTTGGTCCCGTTCACACCATAGAACTTGATGAGGTCGCCCTCCAGGTGCTCGTTCACCACTACCCGACTGATTCCTCTCAAGGCATATTCCGACAATAGGCTTCGCAGTTCTTCCTCATTACGCACGTAACTCACATCCTCTTTGTGAATGGCATGGAAGTCGGCTCGCTTTATCCAACAGGGCATTGGTAAGTTAGCGGGTAATTTTTCGCTAACTTGCAAAAAAAGACTCCGTGGATGAGGAACCCCTGCATCGAGCAACAAGCGTGTCATGCGCTCACGGGTACAGTTCTCTATCCCAAACCCTGAATTCACAGCGATACATCCAGTCTCTTCATAACGTTGCAGACGCTTTACCGCTTCCTTGCTGCGAATCATGGTGACAATCTCATGTTCCGACAACTCCCGCGCCAGAAACTCCTGTTCGGTGTAGAAATGCACCTCATGCCTGGCATGCTTCAGACGCTCTGCCACAGCATTGAAAATGGCAGCATCATTCCCGATGTGATTCGGGGAATAAAGCGTGTGTCGCTGCACGGCAGCAAATGTCCGTTTATCGTTCATCTCTTTGTTTCCTTCATAAATGCTTCCGCCTTACGGATATCCTCCGCATGGTCGATGTCTATCACCTTACTGAAATTGAAAGCCCGCACATGCAATCCTGCATCCACCAGGTATTGCTGGAATCCTCGCATACGACTCACGCCTTTCTCCATCGCTTCTGGAAGGAGTGCCAAAGCACGTTCATTCATGCAATAGATGCCTCCAGAGACGTACTTACAACCCTCGTAGGCCTGATTCGCATAGCCCGTAATACGCATGCTGGGTTCCTCTACCTTTACGTAGAGGGGCTTCTCATCGTCTATATAGCTGGTTACCCCCATCAATGCATCGTCAGCCGTATTCGTGGCAAACGCCTGAATATACGCGCTAAACTCCTGTTCATGGAAGATAGGATCCACGGTAGTCAGACAGAACTTACTGCCTTCCAGATATGGTTTCAATTCGTAGAAACTGTGGAAAGAACTGGGAGTGGACTTGATGACTACATTCAGAGGAACGGGCAATTCCTGGGCCTTGAGAAACTGGTGCACCTCGGTCATCTCCTCATTGGTAATCAGTGAAATGCTCTCTGCGCCATTGGCGAGGAAGATACGCAGGAGACGACCCAACAAAGGTTCTCCTCCCACTTTTACCAAAGGCTTAGGAGCTTCCACACCCTCAGATACCAGACGTGAACCCAATCCGGCGGCTATAAGACCAAATTTCATAGTATATCCTAATTAAAACGCACAAATTTACGCTTTTTCTGTGAATAATTACTATCTTCGTACGATTAATTAATTCTCCCCACTCTCTGAAGTGGCATTAGATAACTTTAACCTTAAACGATAATATGGTATTTGATTTCGATGAAGTCTTAGACAGACGTGGTACAGATTCTGTGAAATGGGATGGACTGAAAGAGTTTTTCGGTCGGGAAGACTTGCTCTCCATGTGGGTGGCCGATATGGATTTCCGCACGCCTCCCTGTGTGATAAAAGCGATTCAGGAACGGTTAGATCGTGGCGTGTTGGGATATACCATACCCAACGATAAATGGTACTACGCCTTCATCTGTTGGCAGCAGAAGCACCACGATTGGGAAGTGAATGCCTGGGAGATGATGCACATGCCCGGCATCGTACGTGGATTGGCTTTCGCACTGCAATGTTTCACGGAAGTGGGTGACCGTGTACTGGTGATTCCTCCCGTCTATCATCCGTTCTTCCTGGTACCCGAGAAGAACCACCGCAAAGTGGTCTATTCCTCACTGATCATCGATGAGCAGGATGAGATCCAGCTGGACTTTGAACAACTGGAACGGGACATGCAGGATTGTAAAGTGTTTATCCTCTGCAACCCCCACAATCCGGGTGGACGTGTATGGACACGCGAGGAGCTCTTGCGGATAGCTGAAATCTGTGAGCGAAACAATGTCCTGGTTCTGTCGGATGAAATCCACTGTGACCTTACCCTTCCACCATATAAGCACATCCCGTTTGCATCTGTCAACCAATGGACGAGGGAGCACACCATCACCTTCATGGCGCCCAGCAAGACTTTCAACATGCCGGGCATTTCCACCTCCATCTGTGTCATTCAGAACCCCACATTGTGGGAACAGTTCCATACATACATGGAAGCCAGTGAACTGGAAATGGGTAATGTGTTCTCCTATACTAGTGCTGCTGCAGCATACAGTGAAGGAGAAGAATGGTTACTCCAACTCAAGGCATACCTTCTGGAGAACATCGACTTCACGCAAGCGTTCCTAAAAGAGCACCTCCCCATGGTGAGCATGGTTCGCCCGCAAGCTTCCTACCTCATTTTCCTCGACTTCCAAAAACTGGGATGGAGCCAGGAAATGCTGACACGTGTCGTCCTTGAAGACGCCCATCTGGCACTCAATGATGGTACCATGTTTGGGCAAAGAGGCGAAGGTTTCCTGCGTCTCAATGTCGGGTGTCCTAAGTCCGTTTTAAACAAAGCCTTACACCAATTGGCAGATGCTATTTACAAAAAATTGAATATTTAATCAAAAAAATTTTGTTTTTAATTTTAGATATACTATTTTTGAAACAAAATATATAAATAACCTTATTTTTTTTAGCCATGGCATACAAAATTATTGACATCGAAGGCATCGGTCCTGTGTACTCAGAGAAGCTGATTGCTGCAGGTATCACCACTCCTGGTGAGTTATTGGAAAGATGCGCTGCTCCTGCTGGCCGTAAGGCTTTGGCAGAGGAAACTGGCATCAGTTATGATCTTATCCTGACTTGGACAAACCATGCAGATTTGTTCCGTATCAAGGGCATTGGTCCTCAGTTCTCAGAGTTGTTGGAAGCAGCTGGTGTTGACACTGTAAAGGAACTTTCACACCGTGTTCCAGAGAACTTGCAAAAGAAGTTGGAAGAGACCAATGAGGAGAAGCACCTCACCCGTCGTGTTCCTGTAGTGAAAGAAGTGAGGAAGATGATCGAGCAGGCTAAGGCTTTGCCTCCAGTAATGACTTATTAAGTTTAGAGTTTAGAGTTTAGGGTTTAGAGCTCAGAACTTAGAACTTAAAGCTTAGAGGAAAAAATCGTCCCGAGCCGAATGGCCCGGGACTTTTTATTCTTAAATTCTCAAGGGTTGGAGCTCTAAACCCTAAACTCTAAATCCTAAACTCTAAACCCTCACCTCTAATTTACAGCTGACTATCACTCAATTCGAAGGTATTGGCTTGAGTCATGTCACCAGTAGTGAGACCCTTGGTCAGCCAACGTCTGCGCTGCTCTGAGGTACCATGGTTGAAACTCTCAGGTACCGTGTAACCCTGTGCTTTCTTCTGCAGGTAATCGTCACCAATCACCAGTGAACAGTTGATAGCTTCCTCCAAGTCGCCCTGCTCCAAAGAATTGAACAAACGGTTCTCATAGTAGCCCCACACACCAGCATAATAGTCGGCTTGCAACTCGATGCGTACGCTGACTCTGTTGCTCTGTGCTTCAGACATACGAGCCATCTGGTTGTGAGCACTGTCGAGTGTACCCAACAAATACTGCACATGGTGACCCACCTCATGGGCAATCACATAGGCATAGGCAAAATCACCATCGGCACCCAACTGACGCTTCATGGAGCTGAAGAAAGAGAGGTCGATATACAGACACTGGTCGGCTGAACAGTAGAACGGACCCACAGAGGCTGTGGCCTGACCGCAACCCGACTTCACTGCATTGGTGAAGAGCACCATCGTAGGTGCCTGATAGGTCTTTCCGTACTGCTTGAACACCCTGGTCCACACATCCTCGGTACTTGCCAGAATCTGACGGGAGAACTTCGCCAGTTCTTCCTCCTCAGCAGTCATCTCACGCTGCGTACCATCACCAGTTGTAATCATAGAGCCTAAATCGGCATTCGACAATACACTGAGTGGATTACCACCCATAAACCAGGTTATCAGTGCCACGATCACCAGTCCACCGATACCCATACCTGCCTTTGCCCCACCGCTCAGTGTCCTACGGTCGTCCACGTTGGAGCTTTCTCTTCTTCCATCAAGTCTCATGTTATCTAACGTTTATTAAGTTACTTGTTTTAAATACTTGCAGCAAAAATAATGCAAACCTCAAAAAATAGCAAATAATCCTTCTCAAAAATCAACGGGCGTGCTTCCCATTTCTATTTCCAGCACCCCTCCACGCATGATATCTGCATAGGTTATGTAAGGCAAATCATAAGATTCTCCGTTCAGACGGATCGACTGGATATAGATGTTCGTAGCACTATTGTTGAGGGTCTTTACTGTGAAAGCACCCTCTGGCAACTCGATCTTCACTTCATCAAACAACGGAGAACCAAAGTAATACCGTCCACCTGCTGGTTCCATCTGATAGAAACCCATGGATGAAAGGATGTACCAAGCCGACATCTGTCCCACATCCTCGTTGCCCGACAACCCATCTGGCTGGTCGGAATACATCTCCTTCAGAATCTGACGGACCTTCTCCGCTGTCTTCCAAGGTTGTCCCACCTTATTATACATATACACCACATGATGACTCGGTTCATTACCATGGGCATACTGTCCGATGAGTCCGCTGATATCAGGAGAAGCGTCTTCACCCATATCCCCCTCAACGATGAAAAGAGAATCCAACTTCTGGATAAAAGGTTCCTTACCTCCCAACAGTTCCACCAGACCATCGACATCATGAGGCACCAACCATGTGTACTGCCAGGCTGTTCCCTCGGTGTAGTCGTCGTTCTCATGAGAAGAACCGAAGGGGTCGAATGGTTCGTGGAACTTTCCATCCTTTCCCTTACCACGCATGAAACGGGTCACAGGATCAAAGATGTTTTGATACTGCTTGCTGCGCTTCAGGAAGTAGGCGTAATCCTCTGTCTTACCCAGTTTCTGTGCCACCTGAGCCAAAGCCCAGTCGGCTAAGTCGTATTCCAGTTCATAGGCTACCGATTCTTTCATCGTTTCCCAAGGGATATATCCATACTGCATACGGGCAGCATTTCCACGCTCCTCCAGCATGACTGTCTGTTTCATAGCTTCATAGGCTTCCTCTGCATCGATACCTGGGAATCCCTTCAACACCGCATCGGCCACCACAGGAATGGCAGGATAGCCCACCATACAGTTGGTCTCACATCCCATCAGGTGCCACACGGGCAACTTCCCCTGCTCCTTATAGATGCGCAGCATGGTATTCACCATATCAGGCACACGTGCTGGTTGTAGGATGGTAAGCAATGGATGGGCTGCCCGATAGGTATCCCACAGACTGAACGTAGTATAAGTAAGGGAAGCACTCTTATGCACCTCATGGTCGGCTCCATAATAACTTCCATCCACATCGCAGAACTCACTTGGAGCTATCATCGTATGGTAGAGGGCGGTATAGAACGTGGTACGGGCATGCTCATCAGTCGTCTTGATCTGAACCTTACTCAGTTCTGCATTCCAAGCACTGTCAGCCTCCTTACATACCGCTTCAAAATCCCAACCTTGTAACTCTGCTTCCATGTTCTTCTTAGCTGCCTCCATGCTGGTGGGCGATAAGGCAACTTTCATTAACACAGGTTCAGAAGCATCCACCTCCGCACGGGCATAAAGTGCCCAGGCACTTATTTCCTTTCCCCGAAGTTCCATTCCGTCGGCAATCAGACGCAACGATTTAATGGGTTTCTCAAACTCTGCATAGAAATAGATTTTCTGGTTGTCCGCCCAGCCTTTGGAGTAACGATACCCTTCCAGCGTGGAGTCATCAATCTGGTGGATATACCCTTCCGTGGCACTGTCCCAGCACCCACCGTTCTCCAAGTCGATCACAATGGCAGCATCCGACGTTTTCTCGAAGGTATAGCGATGCAGACCCACACGCTTCGTGGCAGTCAACTCCGCTTGCACACCATAGCGTTCCAGATAACCTTTATAGTAACCAGGACGCACCACTTCCCTACTACGGTCACTGTAGCTCCATAGGCCACTCTCAGGATCTTCTTCCGTTCCACGCGCATAACTCACCTTCCCCGTCACAGGCATTATTGTCACGTCGAATAAGTCACCTATACCCGTGCCACTCAAATGGGTATGTGAATAACCTATCACGGTATTGTCGCTCTCGTGATACCCGCTACACCAATCCCATTCCTGTGGGATGCTGGTAGGTCCCAACTGCACGAATCCAAAAGGAACATTGGCTCCGACAAACACATGACCATGCCCACCCGTTCCGATCATCGGGTTCACATAGTCGGTATATCTCTCTGAAACAGGATCTGTTCCACAGGCCATCAAACCTATAGAAAGCAGCACCACAAAAGCCAGTTTGAATGTCTTCATAATATAAATAAGGTAAAACTTTTCTCTAACACATGCAAAAGTAGATATAATTTCCCAATCCACCAATAAAGTCACAATATTTGGTCAATTCACATTATTTATTTACCTTTGCTTAAAATAATTTTCTATCCTATGAAAAGCATAAGACTACTTTCAGCAATCGTTGCCCTACTCATGGCCACCATGATACAGGCACAAACAGAGAAAATGAGTATCAACAACAGTTGGCGTTTCCACTTAGGCGACGTAGCCACTGCAAGTTCAGCTAACTTCCAAGATGGTGACTGGGAGAGAATCAACCTCCCCCACACGTGGAATATCGATGCTTACACCGTGCGCAACTACCACCAAGGTATCGGTTGGTACCGCAAGGTGCTGCAGGTTCCTCAGCGTTGGCAAGGCAAGCACATCTACCTCTACTTCGAGAGCGCTGGCAAAGCTGCTACCCCGTATATCAACGGTCATGAGCTCTCTGAGCATCAGGGTGGCTATACGGCTTTCTGCTATGACATCACAGACTACCTCAATGCCACAGGTGATAACATACTGGCTGTAAAGGTGGACAATAATCGTCCCGAGATCATTCCTAACTCGGCCGACTTTACCTTCTTCGGCGGTATCAACCGTGACGTATGGCTCATGGCATCAGAGCCGATTCACTTCGACCTCACCAACATGGCTTCCGATGGCGTCTTTGTCAGCACCCCACAGGTATCTGAAGCCCAGGCTACCGTGAGCATCCGTGGTACGCTGAAGAACGAGACCGCTGCCAAGCAGAACCTCGAGCTGGAGTATGCACTCTACAGCCCTGCTGGCTCACTGGTACAGAGCCTCACACAGCGCATTCAGGTAAAGGCTGGTGAAGACTTCCAATTCCAGGCGCTGACCAAGCCTGTGCTCAACCCACAGCTCTGGACACCTGAGACACCCAACCTCTACACAATGAAGACCACCGTCAGAGACCGCAAATCGGGCCAAGTGCTTGATGAGCGTACCATCAATACCGCATTCCGTTGGTACAGCTTCGATGCCGCCAAAGGCTTCTTCCTTAATGGTAAGGCTTACAAGTTGCATGGCATGTGCCGCCACCAAGACCAATACCCCGTAGGCTCAGCACTCACCGATGAGATGCACCGTCGTGACATGCTGCTGATGAAGGCGATGGGAACCAACTTTATCCGCATCAGTCACTACCCACAAGACGAGGCCATTCTGGAGATGTGCGACAAACTGGGTCTGTTGGTATGGGAAGAAATCCCTACCGTGAACTCCGTGCCCGACCTGCCTCATCACAATGAATATGCAGAGAACAACCTGCGCGAGATGATTCGCCAGCACTACAACCACCCCAGCGTCATCCTGTGGGGCTATATGAACGAGATTCTGCTGCTCGATGGCTATTCCCGTGGTTCCGAGGCTGAGAAGAAGGCCAACCACGACCGTATCATCGCTTTGGCCCAAAGCATGGAAGAGATCGTCAAGACCGAGGATCCTACGCGTCTGAGCACCATGGCCTTCAATGGCACCGATGCTTACAATGAGATTGGTATCAGCGAGATTACCGACGTGGTGGGATGGAACATCTACAATGGTTGGTATGGCGCCGACCTCAATGATTTCGATAAGTGGATGTCCGACCAGCACCGTGATCACCCTACCCACCCGATGATCGTCAGCGAGTATGGAGCTGGTTCCGACAAACGTCTGCACTCCCTCGCTCCTATCCGCTTCGACTTTAGCATCGAGTATCAGCAGAAATACATTGAGCATTATGTGCCTGCCATTGAAAATGCACCTTATATCATGGGTGGTACCTACTGGAACTTCATCGACTTCTCTTCTGCTTCTCGTGCCGAGTCCACCCCACGTATCAACAACAAGGGTCTGACCTACAACAACCGTACGCCGAAGGATGTTTACTACTACTTCATGGCTTATTGGCGTACCGATGAGCCCGTGCTCCACATCGCCAGTCGCGACTGGAACATCCGTGCTGGCATTCAGCAAGGTAATCAGGCCATGACACAACCTGTGAAGATCTATACCAACCTGCCTTCAGTGGAGCTGTTCATGGATGGCAAGTCCCTGGGCACCCAGCGTGCAGAAGATCATGTCGTTCTCTTCCAGGTACCGTTCCAGGCAGGTGAACCTGTTTTAGTAGCTCGTGGCACATGGCAAGGCCGTCAGATAGAAGATGCCCTGCGCATCAAGTTCACCGCAGTTCCTGCCAAGATCACACCTCAGAATGTCGAGGGTCTGGAACTGGGTGTCAATGTGGGTAGCAACTGTTTCTTCACCAGTGACGTGACTGGCTTTACCTGGGTACCCGACCAAGCTTATACTGAGGGTGGCTGGGGTTACCTTGGCGGTACTGAGAAGACAGCCACAGCTGAGATCTTCGCCACCCATGATGGACCGCTTTATCAGTCACAGCGCTCAGGCATCGAGGGCTATCGCTTCGACGTTCCAAAGGGTACTTACGAGGTAGAACTCCACTTCGCTGAACTCGGTGGCGGTGGTCGTGCTTCTGCTTACCTGCTTGGAGCTGATAGTGGTGCAGGCAATGCACCTACCACTTTCAGCGTGACCATCAATGGCCAGACGTTCGATACCCTCTCCCCTTCAGCTCAGAGTGGTGCAAGCACAGCGATGGTACGTAAGTACATCGTGAATAATGAGACAGACCACGTTGAAGTTTGCTTTGATACCCTCCATGGCGAAGCGTTCCTCAGTGGTGTGAAAATTAGGAAATTTTAAAAATTGAGAATTGAAAATTGAGAATTGAGAATTATCGTGCAAACCGAACGCAAATAAAGCTTGCTTTAAATTGCTGAGGTGCAGCCGATAATCATAACTTGATAATTACGGCTTCGCCGTTCCCATCCGGATGGATTCATACTGCATAGTTAATCCTCAATTCTCAATTCTCAATTTTCAATAAAAAAACTAAAAAGATGAAATTACTAAACATTTTGGCTCTTACAGCAGGTATGTTGATGAGCATCTCTGCCAAGGCAGAAACCCAGACTTTAACTATTGACGGCAGTAAGGGTAAATTGGCTGCCATTATTCAGAAACCAGCTACCGCACCAGGCGAGAAGATACCTATGGTGATGCTGATGCATGGCTTCGGTGGCAACAAGGGTGGTAATCCTGAACGTCGGGCAATGCTCGATATCATTGCCGATAAACTTGAGGCCCAAGGTATCGCCAGCATCCGTTTCGATTTCAACGGACATGGCGAAAGCGAGGGCGAGTTCTGGCAGATGACCGTCCCCAACGAAGTTGAAGATGCCATGAAAGTATTCGAGTATGTGCGCGACCTGCGCTATGTGAGTACCGTCAGTGTAATGGGGCACTCTCAGGGTGGTGTAATCGCTGCTATGCTGGCTGGCAAGCTAGGCGCTCAGATCAAGGCAGCTGTACTCTCTGCCCCAGCAGCAGTATTACGTGAAGATGCCATACGTGGCAGTACCATGGGCATGTCGTACGACCCACTCAATCTGGAAGGTGATTACGTCGAGGGTATGGGTGGCCGCCAAAAGTTGGGTACTGAGTACATCCGTACCGCTTTTTCACTGCCTATCTATGAGACCGCTGTCAACTATAAGGGTGCCCTCTGTGTGATTCATGGCACAGGTGACCGTGTAGTACCTTACACCTATGGCGAGCGCTTTGCCCAACAGTCACCCAATGCCGAGCTCTACATCATTCCTGGAGCCGATCACATGTACTCTAAAGACCTTGAACGTGCAACGGATATTGCTGTGGAGTTCTTGGTAAGAAAGGTTAAATAAAGACATTTATCTGCAACGCCCCCACCCTGCGGGCACCCCCTCTTGAAAGAGGGGGAATTATTAACTCTCCCCCTTCTCAAGGGGGAGTACGGCGAAGCCGGGAGGGAGTTGTCGGATGTGCAACGCCCCCGCCCTGCGGGCACCCCCTCTTGAAAGAGGGGGAATTATTAACTCTCCCCCTTCACAAGGGGGAGTACGGCAAAGCCGGGAGGGAGTTGTCGGATGTGCAACGCCCCTGCCCTGCGGGCACCTCCTCTTGAAAAGAGAGGGAATTATTAACTCTCCCCCTTCTCAAGGGGGAGTACGGCGAAGCCGGGAGGGAGTTGTCTGAAGTCAAGTAAAAGTAGTCTAAAACTAAAAAGAACATAGCTAATTGATTAAAAAGATCTTATATAACCTCTTGATGTCCTTGTTGTTCACAATAACAGCAAGGGCACAGGTAAACTATAGCATTAGCGGAACAGCTCCTTCGGAGGTGGTCTATGTCATCCTGTCCGACATCGCGACCCACCAACAGTTGGATTCCTGCTTCACCAGCAAAGGCAGTTTCCACTTTGAAGGAACCCTCCCAGAGAATACATTCGTCAACTTGACAGATAACCGTCACGAATTTGATGCTTCTCTGATTATAGAGGAAACACCTGTGGTGGTTGACCTGGGCACCAATGTCATTAAGGGCTCTGAACTGAACGAGAAATTCAGTGATTATTACCGACAACTGATGCGCCTACAAGTCAATGTCATCAGTGACTATCACCGTCGTGAAGCATTGATGGCAGACACTACGCAGACAGCAGAAAGGCAGAAGATAGAACGGAGCATTCAACTCCAGTTAGAAAACATCACTGCAGTGGAAAAAGGGATTGTAGATTCCAATATGGGAAATGTTATCTCTGCTTACTTTCTGCGTGATCTCAGTGCTGACCTCACCCTCAATGAACTTCGTGGCTACCTGAACGAACACTATCCCTATCGTAATAATCCCATCCTCTACCCTGCACTACAACGAATGCGTGAGTTGGAAAATGAGGAGACAAATTAGTTTCTATAGTTGTTTTTTAGTAAGTAGAAGCAACTCATTTCTGACGTTGGATAATTCTTATTCTGACAACTCTTACTTGGCTTCAGACAACTCTTACTTGACTTCAGACAACTCCCTCCCGGCTTCGCCGTACTCCCCCTTGAGAAGGGGGAGAGTAAATAACTCCCCCTCTTTCCAAGAGGGGGTGTCACGAAGTGACGGGGGCGTTGAACACCAGGAGGGGGTACCCAGAGGGTGGGGGCGTTGAACACCCTGAAGGGATGTCACGAAGTGGCGGGGGCGTTTCACACATATTACAGAGGGTATTTCACAAAGGAGCGAAGTTGAAAGAAAGGACATACAATCAAGTATAAATTGTGTATTTAAAATATTTGTTGTACTTTTGCTGCGTTTTACGAATAATTTGATAGTTAGAAATGAAAAATACCGCCATTTTGTTGCTACACTGCCCTGATAGACCGGGTATTATCTCGGATGTGACCAATTTTATCACGGTGAATCAGGGAAATATCATTTATCTGGACCAGTATGTGGATCGCGTGGAGAATATCTTCTTCATGCGCATAGAGTGGGAGTTGGATAAATTCTCGATTCCACGTGAGAAGATTGAGGATTTCTTTGCCACGCTCTACGGGCAGAAGTATGACATGCACTTCCGCTTGTATTTCTCGGACCAGAAGCCAAGGATGGCGATCTTTGTTTCCAAGATGTCGCATTGCCTGTACGACCTTTTGGCTCGTTTCAGTGCTGGGGAGTGGGATGTGGAACTGCCACTGATTATCAGTAACCACGAGGATATGCGACCCGTAGCGGAGATGTTTGGCATCCCATATTATTGCCTGCCTATCACCAAGGAAAATAAGGCGGAGCAGGAGGCGAAGGAGTTCCAACTTTTACAGGAGAATGGGGTGACCTTCATCGTGCTGGCGCGTTATATGCAGGTGATCTCTGAGGAGATGATAGAGCATTACCGCCATAAGATTATCAACATCCATCACTCGTTCCTCCCTGCCTTTATTGGGGCAAAGCCTTACCATGCTGCCTTTGAACGTGGTGTGAAAATTATCGGTGCTACCGCACATTACATCACCATGGATCTGGATGCAGGTCCGATTATCGAGCAGGATGTGGTGCGCATCACGCATAAGGACACCATTGAGACGCTGGTGAACAAGGGTAAGGATTTAGAGAAGATTGTTCTCTCTCGTGCCGTGCAGAAGCACATTGAGCGTAAGATCCTGACGTATAAGAATAAGACGGTGATATTTAATTAAGGTTGTTAGACGTACATCCAACGCCCCCGCCCTGCGGGCACCCCCTCTTGGAAAGAGGGGGAATTATCATCTCTCCCTCTTGTGAAGGGGGAGTACGGCAAAGCCGGGAGGGAGTTGTTCTCACAGAAAAACTATCTGAAACTATTATATTCAGACACATTATAGAATATGAAAACAAATTCAAAAGAACTAAAAGACGTAAGAAGACTATTAAGGCATAATGCTACACCAGCAGAAGCAAAATTATGGAGTATTATAAAAAACAAACAAATAGGAGGGTTGATATTTCGTCGTCAATTTAGTATCGATCATTTTATATTAGATTTTTATTGTCCATCTCTTCATCTCGCTATTGAATTAGATGGAGATTACCACTTTGCTAATATGGTTAGGGAAAGAGATTACAATAGAGATATCATTTTAAAAGAACAATACAAAATTGAAACTTTGCGCTTTGAAAACAAAATGGTATTTCTACAACCTGATGTGATAGTTAATAGTATTTTGTCGTATATGGAAAGTAGAAAAAACTCATCATTATGATAACATAGTTACTGAGTAAAGATCTTAGCTATGTGTAAAAAGTATGGCCCTTCTATATGAGCAACGCCCCTGCCCTACGGGCACCCCCTCTTGGAAAGAGGGGGGAATTATTAACTCTCCCCCTTCTCAAGGGGGAGTACGGCAAAGCCGGGAGGGAGTTGATGGATGAGCAACGCCCCTGCCCTGCGGGCACCCCCTCTTGAAAAAGAGGGGGAATTATTAACTCTCCCCCTTTCAAGGGGGAGTACGGCGAAGCCGGGAGGGAGTTGATGGATGTGCAACGCCCCCGCCCTGCGGGCACCCCCACTTAGAAAGAGGGGGAATTATTAACTCACCCCCTTCCAA
>JAGCFP010000047.1 GCA_017650045.1 Bacteroidaceae bacterium
ACTACGGTGAGCATAAATGTTCATAGTGGGAGCATGCGAAAGCTGTGAAGCTTTCTTGTTTATCTTTCTCAGCATGAAGTTTGCTTGTTTCTGAAAAAGATATTATTTTGTGATATCTATTAAAAAACGATTAATTATGAGCAAGAAAATAGTGACGATGGGCGAGATTATGCTGCGCCTGTCAAGTCCTGGAAATAGTCGCATAGTGCAATCGGACAGCTTCGATGTGAACTATGGCGGCGGAGAGGCCAACGTGGCAGTGAGTCTGGCAAATTATGGGCATGACGCCTACTTCGTGACCAAGCTTCCCACCCATGAGGTTGGGCAAGCTGCCGTGAACTCACTACGGAAGTTTGGCGTACATACTGACTTCATAGCCCGTGGGGGTGATCGTGTGGGTATCTACTATCTGGAGTCTGGTGTGTCGATGCGTCCCAGCAAGGTGATTTACGATCGTGCGCACTCTGCCATTGCTGAGGCTAAGCCCGAGGACTTTGATTTCGATGCTATCATGCAGGGAGCCGACTGGTTCCATTGGAGCGGCATTACACCTGCCATTTCTGATGCAGCTGCAGCGCTGACAAAGTTGGCTTGCGAGGCTGCCAAAAGGCATGGTGTGACTGTATCGTGCGACCTGAACTTCCGCAAGAAACTGTGGACCAGCGCAAAAGCGCAAAGTATCATGCGTCCGCTGATGCAGTATGTGGATGTGTGCATAGGCAACGAGGAGGATGCAGAGTTGTGCCTGGGCTTCAAACCAGATGCTGATGTGACAGGTGGCAAAACAGATGCAGCTGGTTACAAAGGCATCTTCGAGGCCATGCGTAAGGAGTTTGGTTTCAAGTACGTGGTTTCTACACTCCGCGAATCGTTCTCAGCTTCACATAATGGTTGGAAGGCTATGATCTATGATGGTAAGGAGTTCTACGAAAGCAAGCGCTACGACATCTTCCCCATTGTGGATAGAGTGGGAGGTGGCGATTCCTTCTCTGGTGGCTTGATCCATGGCTTGTTGACGAAGGATTCGCAGGGAGAGGCTCTGGAGTTTGCTGTAGCTGCCTCGGCACTGAAGCATACCATCCCAGGTGATGTGAACATGGTGAGTGTGGCAGAGGTTGAGGCGCTGGCTGGTGGTGATGCCTCGGGGAGAGTGCAACGATAATGCTTGAGGGTTTGCCCTCAATCTCCTATTTCATTTCTTTCGTCATGAAACGAAAGAAACGAAACAAAGAAAGGTTCACCGGCTGCACGAAAAAAGCTAAAATATAGCTTCTTTTTCCTAAAGCGCAGAAACTCGCTTCGCTCAAACAGGTCTGCGCTTTTTCACGGAAAAAGCAACTATATTTCTTCACGCTTTTTTCATGATGCCGGAATTATATACAAATTATTATTTGGATATGGGTAATTTATTTGATATTACAGGAAAAGTGGTGGTGATGACAGGGGGCACAGGTGTGCTGGGACGCTGCATCACTGCTTATTTGGCTGAGCAAGGCGCTAAGGTGGCTGTGCTCGGTCGCAAGGTAGAAGTGGGAAACAACTTGGTGGAAGGTATCCGTGCCAAAGGTGGTGATGCCATCTTCTTGCAGAGCGATGTGCTCAGTCGTGAGCGTCTGGAAGAGAGTCTGGACATCGTGCTCAAGACCTACGGACGGGTGGACGTGCTGCTCAATGCCGCTGGTGGGAACTTGCCTGCTGCTACGATTCCACCTGAAGGTACATTCTTCGACCTTAGTGTGGAGGATTTCAAGAAGGTGCAAGACATCAATCTCACGGGCACGCTTTTGGCCACACAAGTATTCCTTAAACCTATGGTGGAGCAGAAGGAAGGTGTGATAGTGAACTTCTCCAGCATGTCGGCTTTCCGTCCCTTGACACGTGTGGGAGGCTATGGCATAGCTAAGGCTGGAATCTCTAACTTTACGGCTTTCATGGCCACAGAGATAGCGCGAAAGTTCGGTCCTGGCATTCGTATAAATGCCATCGCTCCAGGTTTCTTCCTCACGGAACAGAACCGCACATTGCTGACCAACCCCGATGGCTCTTGGACACAGCGCGGACAGGACATCATCCATCAGACACCGATGGGGCGTATGGGACAGCCTGAGGAGCTGTGTGGTACCATTCACTACCTGATTAGTGATGCATCGAAGTTTGTCACGGGTACAGTGGCTGTGGTAGATGGAGGATTTAATGTTTTCTCAATTTAAAGACTATGATTTATTGTGAACAATCTTTCAGGTGGTATGGTCCCAACGACCCTGTGAGTCTGTGGGACATCAAGCAAGCGGGAGCCACGGGCGTGGTGACTGCCCTTCATCATATCCCCAATGGCGAGGTTTGGACGGTAGAAGAGATACTGAAGCGTAAGCAAATCATCGAGGAAGTGGGACTGCGCTGGAGTGCTGTGGAGAGCGTCCCTGTGCATGAGCATATCAAGACACAGACGGGCAACTACCTGCAATACATAGATAATTATAAGGAGAGCTTGCGGAATCTGGGGAAGTGCGGCATCAAGGTGGTGACCTACAACTTCATGCCAGTTCTCGACTGGACGCGTACCGACTTGGCTTACGAACTGCCTGATGGCAGTAGGGCCTTACGTTTCGAGCGGGCAGCGTTTATTGCATTCGATCTCTTCATCCTGAAGCGTCCTGGTGCTGAAAATGAATATTCAGAGGTAGAGAAAGCCAAGGCTAAGGCGCGCTTTGAGAAGATGAGTGATGAGGAGAAGCAACTGCTGACGCGCAACATGATTGCTGGCCTCCCTGGCTCTGAGGAGAGCTTCACGCTGGAACAGTTCCAAGCAGAACTGGACCGCTACAAGGGTATCACTCCCGAGAAGCTACGTGATAACCTGATCTTCTTCCTGAAGCAAGTGACACCTGTAGCTGATGAGGCAGGAGTGAAGTTGGTGATTCATCCCGACGATCCTCCTTGCTCCATCTTAGGACTGCCACGCATCATGAGTCGTGCAGCGGATTTTCAGCAATTGGTGGATGCCGTGCCTAATGTGAGCAACGGACTTTGTCTGTGTACGGGCTCATTGGGTGTGAGTGCGGAGAACGACCTGCCCGACATGATGCGTCGCTTTGGTGACCGCATTCATTTTGTGCATCTGCGTAGCACCCAGCGTGATGCTGAGGGTAACTTCTATGAGGCTAATCACTTGGAAGGCGATGTGCCGATGTATGAGGTGATGAAAGCATTCTTGGAGATACAGCAGAAACGTGGTGAGAGCATCGTGATGCGTCCAGACCATGGGCATCAAATGGTAGATGATTTGAAAAAGAAGACTAATCCAGGTTACAGTTGCATTGGCCGCTTGCGTGGTTTGGCAGAGCTCCGCGGCTTGGAGTTGGGCATTGCAAAATCGTTGGGAGATTGATTTATAATATATAATTCATAATTCATTATTATGGCAAGATTCAGTAAGACAGCAGTATTATGCAAGATGCACCAAACGGGCATGGTGCCTGTGTTTTATCATAAAGATGCCGAAGTGGCCAAGCAGGTGGTGAAAGCTTGCTATGAAGGTGGAGTGCGTGCCTTTGAGTTTACCAATCGTGGGGACTTTGCCCATGAGGTGTTTGCCGAGGTGGTGAAGTATGCCGCTGTGGAATGTCCAGAACTGGCCTTGGGCGCAGGCTCCATTGTTGATCCTGCCACTGCAGCACTTTACATCCAGTTGGGTGCCTGCTTCATCGTTGGTCCGTTGTTTAATCCCGAGGTAGCCAAGGTGTGCAACCGTCGTCTGGTGCCTTATACCCCTGGTTGTGGCAGTGTGAGTGAAGTAGGCTTTGCTCAGGAAGTAGGGTGCGACTTGGTAAAGGTGTTCCCTGGCGATGTGCTGGGACCTAAGTTCGTCAAAGGCCTCATGGCTCCGATGCCTTGGACCAATATCATGGTGACGGGTGGTGTGGAGCCTTCAGAGGAGAATCTTAAATCATGGTTCCAAGCCGGTGCCTTCTGTGTGGGCATGGGTAGCAAGCTCTTCCCGAAAGACCGCGTGGCTGCAGGGGATTGGGCATATGTTACAGAGAAGTGCAAAGAGGCGCTGGGATATATTAACCAATTGAAGATTGAGAATTGAGGATTGATAATTGTCCACTCAAATAATTCTCAATTTTCAATTTTCAATTTTCAATTTTTATGAAAGACTTCATGGATGCCGACTTCCTGTTGCAGACGGAAACGGCAAAGATGCTCTATCATGAGCATGCGGAGAACCTGCCGATCATCGACTATCATTGTCACCTGAATCCGCAGATGATAGCGGAGGATTATAAATTCCGTTCTATCACAGAATTGTGGTTGGGTGGCGACCATTATAAATGGCGTGCCCTGCGTGCCAATGGGGTGCCAGAGCATTTCATTACGGGTGATGCCTCCGACTGGGAGAAGTTCGAGAAGTGGGCAGAGACGGTGCCCTATACGCTCCGTAATCCGCTGTATCACTGGACACATTTGGAGCTCCGCACGGCTTTCGGTATCACTAAGCTCCTTAATCCAGATACGGCTCGTGAGATCTATGATGAGTGTAATGAGAAACTTCAACTTCCAGAATTTTCTGCCCGTGGACTAATGCGTCGCTATGGCGTGGAGGTCGTCTGCACTACGGATGATCCTGTCGATTCTTTGGAGTACCATAAAAGCATCCGTGAAAGTGGGTTCGAGATTAAGGTTCTGCCTACTTGGAGACCCGACAAGGCAATGGCGGTGGAGGATGCTCCGCGATTCAGGGATTATGTGAAGAAGTTGGCATCCGTCTGTGATAGAGAGATTGTGACTTTCGATGATTTCTTGGAGGCTTTACAGGACCGCCATGAGTTTTTCGCTTCCATGGGTTGCCGCCTGTCTGATCATGGATTGGAAGAATTTTACGACCAGCGAGTTAGCGATCCAAAGGAAATCAATGTGATTTTCGAGAAGGTCTGCTTGGGCAATGACCTCAAGACGGTGGAGATTCGCCAGTTCAAGACGTTCATGCTCTTCTTCTTCGCCATGCTCGACGACCAGAAAGGTTGGACACAGCAGTTCCACTACGGACCCATCCGCAATACCAATACCCGCTTGTTCGAATCCTATGGAGCCGATGTGGGGTGTGACTCCATCGGTGAGGTAAATACAGCCAAGGAAATGGCACGTTTCTTCGACCGTCTGGACCATAAAGGGCAGTTGGCCAAGACCATAGTCTATAACCTGAACCCTGCTGCCAACGCCATGGTAGCCACGATGATAGGCAATTTCCAGGATGGCTCGATACCAGGTAAGATGCAGTGGGGCAGTGGCTGGTGGTTCCTCGACCAGAAGGGAGGCATTGAGGCACAGCTTAACACCCTTTCCGAGCAAGGACTGCTTAGCAGGTTCGTGGGTATGCTGACTGACTCACGCTCTTTCCTCAGCTATCCGCGCCACGAGTATTTCCGTCGCATCCTCTGCAATCTTATTGGTCGCGATGTGGAGAACGGTGAATTACCTGTCGCAGAGATGCCTCGCATCTGCCAGATGGTAGAAGACATCTGTTACTACAACGCCAAGCGGTATTTTGAGTTCTGACCTCGGTTGGGAAGTAATACTATCGGGCCGCCGATATGCTATGTCTCTGTATGATGATATGGCATATCGGCGGTTCTTGATAGTATATATCATTTATTTATTCCTCCGAAAACGAGTAGGGGCGGGCTTCCTGTTGTGTGCCCCGTTCTTTGCTTGGTGTTACATTTAGAGAAAATTGAATCTTGGCTCCAGTCTTCAGGTCGGCTTGGCGGAAGTAGTTCTTGTCCCACGCAGAGCCATTTAGGGTGATGCTTTGCACGAAGCAATTGTCACGACTATTCTCTGGTGCGGAGATATGCACTTCCTTGCCATCGGGCATCGTGATGAGGGCTTCGCGGAAAAGAGGGGTGCCAATGGCATACTCACCGCTGGCAGGGCATACAGGGTAGAACCCAAGGGCAGAGAAGACATACCACGCAGAGGTCTGCCCATTATCTTCATCACCACAATAGCCATCGGGATCGGCAGTGTAGAAACGTTGCATCACCTCGCGGATACGTTGCTGTGTCTTCCAAGGCTCTCCGCTCCAATCATAGAGATAAATCATGTGCTGGATGGGTTGGTTGCCATGGGCGTAGTTCCCCATGTTCATGATCTGCATCTCGCGGATTTCGTGGATCACTGAGCCGTAGTAACTCTCATCGAACAAAGGTGGAATGGTGAAGACAGAATCCAGCATTTGGTTGAACGATTCCTCTCCACCCATGAGGTCGATAAGGCCTGCTGGATCGTGGAAGACTGACCAGGTATAGTGCAGGCTGTTGCCTTCTGTGAAATCGCCTCCCCATTTCAGTGGGTTGAAAGGTAGGTGGAAGGTGCCATCGGCATTGCGGCCCACCATCAGACGGTAGTCGGCATGATAGAGGTTCTGGTAATTCAAGGCTGCTTTCTTGTATGGTGCCAGTTCGGCTTCGCTCTTTCCCAGGGCACGTCCAAAGGTGTAGATGCACCAGTCATCATAAGCATACTCCAAGGTACGTGCAGCGCTCTCGTTGATGCCCACGTTGGCAGGCACATAGCCAAGGGAGTCATAGAGGGCATAACCCTTGCGCCCTGTAGAGCCTATCTGCGGATGCTCGTTGTGTGCTCCATGGGTCACTGCTTGCCACAAGGTTTCAGCATCGTAGCCTTGTACCCCACTCAGGTAGGCATCGGCTACTACTGAGGCGGAGTTATTGCCCACCATGCAGTCGCGATGTCCAGGGCTGGCCCATTCGGGAAGGAAACCACTTTCCTTGTAGGCATTCACAAGGCCTTCTTGTATCTTGGCACTTTGGTCGGGATAGATGAGGTTCAGCAAGGGCAGCAGGCATCGGAAAGTGTCCCAGAAGCCTGTATCGGTAAAGAGGTATCCCTCACAAATCTGTCCGTTGTAGGGGCTGTAATGGATTCGACGACCATTGGCGTCAATCTCAGAGAGGTCGCGTGGAAAGAGCAGCGCACGATAAAGGCAGGAGTAAAAGGTGCGTAAGTCTCTGTCGGCACTGTCGGCTCCGATGCGGATGCGGCCTAAGACCTCATTCCAGCGATCACGACCTTCTTGCTTCAGTTCGTCGAAGGTATGACTGATAACTTCTTGCAAGTTTTGCTCGGCTTGCTCCAAACTGATGAATGAAGAGGCCACTTGCAGCAGCACTTGCTGACCTTTTGATGTGGGGAAGCCTATCAGTGCCTGAGCATGGTTGCTG
This sequence comes from Bacteroidaceae bacterium, assembly GCA_017650045.1. Classification (GTDB taxonomy): domain Bacteria; phylum Bacteroidota; class Bacteroidia; order Bacteroidales; family Bacteroidaceae; genus Bacteroides. Next base: position 7,248 of record JAGCFP010000047.1, read on the forward strand.
TGCGCTTCGAGGGCCTCGCTCTCCTGACCATCTTCAGCGGTGAGCCAGTAGGTAAA
>JAGCFP010000048.1 GCA_017650045.1 Bacteroidaceae bacterium
CTTCTTCGTCACCCTCTTCGTCGGGGTGCTTGATCTACATACAGGCATGCTCAGCTACTGCAATGCAGGGCATGACGTGCCCCTCCTCGTGGGCCGAGACGTAGGCAAGTTGCCTGGCGATTCCAACATCCCTATCGGACTCATGGCCGACTGGGAATACACCTGTCAAGAAGTGGACATCGATGCAGGTACCACCATCTTCCTCTATACCGATGGACTGAATGAAGCGGAGGACAAAGACCAGAAGCAATTCAGTGAAGAGCGCATGCTGACTGTGGCCAACACCCTGCTCGAAAAGCGCCAGTACCGTCCCGAGGAGTTCATCGCCCACATGTCCGATGCCGTTCATGCCTTCATTGGCGATGCAGAGCAGAGTGATGACCTCACCATGCTAGCTGTGCAGTACCAGCCATATTAAAAAAAGGAACTACTTTCGCAAGCAGTCCCCTTCACACAAAACACAAAATAAAACACGACAAAACTTATTTTTTAAACCTAAATTTGTTCAGGGCACCTATCTTCACAGACCAATCACCCCCATTCGGAGAAATTTTATTCTTACATAAAATCCGCTGCAAAGGTACACTAATTTTTTTAATTCCAAACAAAAAACGTATTTTTTACAAAAAATCAAGATTTTCTCCCTGAGACACGCTCCTGCCTTTTTATCACTTCTGCTGCCATACGATTTTTTCTTTCGAGGCTCTCTGTTAATTCTTAAGAAAATGCTATCTTTGCAGAGCTAATAAAAACAATTATGTCAACCAAAACAACCATAACGAAAAGGCTCTTACGCTATGTTGCCATTGTACTCCTCCTGGTCATTCTGGGCGGATGTATTTACCTAAACGGTCTGCTGCCCATCATTACGGGCTATGCTGCGAAGAATCTGGCCTCCGCGGTGTTCGTTTCTCATCGCGAGGCGAAAGATGTGGAAGCACTTGACCTTAACTTTTCCTTCATTCGCTTCGCAAGCAACAAGGTGGATTTTGAGAACAAGACTGTCACCAGCCGCTTCCTTTGGGGCAAATCTACAGCTGCCTACCGCGAGGACTACGGTGTAACATTGCTGCGTGGCACCACTGCCGATAAACTGAGGGAACAGCGCTTCCCGTCGGGTGTGCTTAACGAAACACAGGTACCGCTGCCTGTGGGCGACTCTGCCATCACAGAAAGCCTGGCGCCCATCGCAAAGGCTTTCGTCAGCGAGAGGGCCTATCATGGCCATCCCTTTGCTTTCATGGTTCTTCACAAAGGCGGTGTGGTAGCGGAAGCCTACGACGAGGGTATTGGTCCCGATACAAAGCTCCTCAGCTGGAGCATGGCGAAGAGCTTTGCCAATGCACTCGTTGGCATGATGGTGAAAGACAGTCTTCTGGACATTCATGCCCCGATGGACATTCCTGAGTGGCAGGGCGACGGGCGCAAAGCCATCACCCTCCACGACCTGATGCAGATGCAGAGCGGACTGGCGTGGAACGAGGACTACGGTGCACGTTCCGACGTCAACATCATGCTCCACTCTGAACGTGACATGGGCCTCTTCGCGCTCTCGAAACCTCTGGAGTACGAACCTGGTACACACTGGCTATACTCCAGTGGCAGCACAAACATCGTGATGCGCTATCTGCGCAGCCGCTTCCCTTCCGACGAGGCGTTCCTCCGCTATATGCACTCACGGCTCTTTGCTCCCCTTGGCATCGTTGGTCCTGTCTTCGAGCAAGACATGAGTGGCACGCCTGTGGCCTCATCGTACCTCTACGCCACCGCCAAGGACTTCGCACGCTTCGGACAGATGTACCTGGACGATGGCTGCGTGGGCAGTGAGCGGATCTTGCCTCAAGGATGGGTGGACTATACGCGTGCATCTGCTTCCGACAGTTCCGACCATTATGGTGCCCTCTTCTGGCTAAACGGAAACGGTAAGTTTCCTGATGTGCCCAGGGATATGTACTATTGCGACGGCCACGATGGGCAGGACATCTTTATCTTCCCATCTCACGAGGTGGTGGTCGTCATCCTGGGTTACTCACCCAAGCCTGACAACCTGATCGACTTTAATGCGCTCCTGAGTGACATCCTCAGCATCACGTCACGCTGATAGTCTGTACCATTCTTCAACGGTACCCTCTCTGCCACCACGGGGCAGTCGTCCAGCGTAATGCCCTCCCCAGTCTTGGAGCCACAACCAGCCATTATAAGGCTGCAAGTGCTTACGAATAATGCCAAGTAGTGCTTCTTCATAACGCAAACATTTTAAAAGTTTGCAACAAATATAGCTGTGGAAGGAGGATTTAGGTACCTTTTCAGTTCAGTCCACAGTTCAGTGGAGTAAAAAAAGACATGCTCCTACATCATACCAGCAAGAGGTCTTCGATTTTATCACTATTGATTTTTTGCAAAACGTATTCCGAAAATGTGATAGGGGAGCAACCCCAAAGTCCCCTCCCCTAAGAAAGGGGAGGGTTAGGGTGAGGTATGAATTAGCCAACTGCATCCCACAAGAGGGCTACATCCGTTCGATATTGCTGAAGGTGCCTTAAGAGAGGCGAGACTTAGCTAAGGTAAAGATAGGCAGATAGAAGAAAATACCTACCAGCGACATCAGCAGTCCGCCTATGGTACCAGCAGCCAATGGGAACCAGAAGGCTTCACGACTGGTCCCTATCAGGAAGGGGATAAATCCCAGCATAGTAGATACCACTGTAAGGAAGATGGGAATTATCTTGGTGTTCCAAGCCTTGGTATAGGCACGCACAGGTGACAGGCGTGGAAAGCGCCTACGCACCTTGTTGAACTCGTTCATGATGTAGATGCTGGCATTCACCGTGATGCCACAGAGCAGCACGAAGGAGGCAAAGCCACCCTGGTCAAAGTTCAGGTTGAACAGGTAGAAGGTCAGGAATACGCCAATGTAGGAAATAGGTATCACGAAGACGATGGCCAATGGCTGTGTCAGGGAGTTGAACAGGATGGACGTGATGAAGATGATGATGACGATGACCAGCAACAGCAAGGCATACTGCCCCTTGTTCTGCGCACTGAACGTGTAGTAGGAATCATCCAGCTCGATGCTATAGCCCATAGGCAACGTCTGCTGCAGCTCCTCCACATCCTGCTTGAGCAACCTGCGTCCCTGCTCGCTGGAACCCACGTATTCATACTGCACGCAGAGCCTGTACTGCTGGTCCTCCTTCGCCACTTCCTGAGGCGACTGCCCCTTCTCCAGCGTGGCAAAGTCGGCCAACTTATAGAACCTGTCGCCAATCTGGAAAGGTACGTTCACCAGCGCCCACACGTCATACTCCTCACTCTGCAGCGAGGTGAGCTTCAGGTTTTCCGACTGGTTGTCCACCACGATGCTGCCCATGTGCTGGTTGCGTGTATAAAGCGGACGTATGGCCGTGAACAGCTGCAAGGCAGAGATGCCTTCCTGCGCCATCGCCTCCTTGTCGAGTTTCAGGAAATACTCGCTGTAGTCGTTCTTCCAGAAAGTGTATTCAGAGTTGATGAGCACGTCGCGTATGCGCCTGCGCTCCAGCAGCTTACTCTTCAGGCGCTCTGCCTGCGCATAAAGCTCATCGTAGTTGTAGCCATACATCGTCACACGCATGGAGCCAGCCGTCTCACGTACATCGTTGCTGAATCCCTGATCCTGCAGACCGGTCACGCTCCAGCTTCCACCACCCAGCGTCAGTGCCTTGCTGATGATATCAGACTTCAGCGTGTAGGGGAATCCACCACGCTCGTAGGCCTTCTTGAAATAGATGCTCATGCGTGCCTGATAAGGGCTGTAGATATAGGTCTGAAACTGGCGTATCTCCTTGAACCCGCTGAGGTAGGCCTCCATCTTCCCTATGAGGGTGTTCATCTGCTCCAGCGTGCTGCCATTGGGCAGGGTGGCATAGACGCTGAGCACCACCTCACCCACTCCACGACTGTAGTAGCTGGCATTGCGCACCTTGTCGGCAAAGAGGCGCAGCGTACCACCCAGTGACGTATCCACATAAGGTTTCACAGACCGCTTGTAAGTCTCACTGCCAAAGACCTTGTTGTACCACTCCGCCCAGAAGCCTTCTCCCTCTGCCTTCTCAGGCAACATAAAGACTGGCAGGCCGAATGCCAAGACCAGCAGCAGACAGACCGCTACCCTATAGCGCACCAACTTTCCTATCAACCACTGGTAGGCGCTGGTGAGGCGCACAGCGAGGCGATGCTGCCAACTGTGCAGCCTATGTGTCTGCCTGTTCTCCAGCCCTATCTTCTCCATCAGCGAAGGTACGAAGAAGAGTGCCACCAACAGTGACACTGCCAGATTGATGATGACCACCGCTGCAAAGTCCTGTAGGTTCAGGCGTATCTTCTCGTCCATAAAGAAGATGATGACCAGCGCCCCTATCGTGGTGAGCGTCGCTGCCAAGATAGAAAGAAACGCCTGCAGATTGCGCTTGCGCATCAGATGGTCTGCCATCACGATAGTGTTGTCAATCACCAAGTTGAGCGAAATTGTTATACCAGCAAGTGAATAGATCTGAATCTCCAAGCCAAACAGATAATAGAAGATCAAGGCGATGCAGATATTCACTGAGAGGCTGCATACGATGAGGAAAAGATACTTCCTGTTCAGCGTGATCAGCGCCACGAACGTCAGCAGAATGAGCACAGTGAGTCCTGTGCGGAAGTAAATCTTGTCCAGCTCTTCCTGAATGTATTCCGTAGCATCGTAGCCCATATGCACCTCATAGCCCACAGGCAGCAACGCTTCCAGGCGCCCCATGGCCTCCTTCACCTCACTGGCCAGTCGCAGCTGGTTGGCACTGTCCTCTGCCGTGAGGTTCATATACACGGAGTTCAAGCCATTGATGCGATAGTAGCTGTTGGGTGCCTGCTGCACATGCGCCACGCTGAGCAACTTATCCAGCGAGATCAGTTCCCCCTGCCCTGTGCGCACGAAGATAGCCTTCAGGTTCAGGTCGTCATCGCTGCCCGTCTTGGCTACCCGTATCCACTCCTTGTCGCCATCACTATGCTCCATGGCCACGATGCCCATGAACTCCCTGCCCAGATGGTTGACGATGGCTGCCTGCACATCCCCCACGCTGATGTCGTGCTGAGCCAACTGCCTGTTGTCATAGGTCAGGCGCCACTCCTGTGGGTTGGCCCCTGAGAGATCCACCCTGTAGATGCCCGCTATCTGTCCCAGCACAGGCTTCATGTTCATCTCCGCCCACTGCTGTATCAGGTAGGGATCCACAGGCGCATTGATGGTATAGGTGAGGAAAGGCCTTGAAGCCTCGTCTTCCGTCTGCTGCCCGCTGATGACGGGATAGCTCACCCCCGCAGGCAGTTCAGGCCATGTCTGCCTTATGATGGTAGAGACCTCGAAGCGCAGCATGTCTATATCCGCATGCTTGTCCAGCTGCATGGTGATGCGCCCACTGCCATTGTCAGACACAGACTCCACCTTCTCTATGCCACTCACGCGTGCCAGCATGCCCTCCAGCTTGCTGGTCACCTCCGCCTCTACCACTCTGGAAGAGTTGCCTGGCATCGAGAAAGACACCGTGAGCGAAGGCAGCGTGCGTGAGGGGTTGAGCTTCACTGGCAGCATGGGCAGCAAGGCCAGACCTATCAGTGAGAGCGCCACAAACGCCACGATAAGCGTGAAGGACGATATGGCGAGTCTGTGCTTCATCGATACATGCCTGCAGCATAGTCGAACTTGGCCGACAGTGAGAAACCGCTTTCAAAGTCGTGCAGTGTCAGCCTTCTTATCTTATAGTAGTCCTGCCAGTAGTTGCGCAGCGCCTGTATGTAGTTCTTCTGCGCCTCCTGTTGACGGTTCAGTGAGAGCGTCAGGCTGTTCACGTCTGCACGCCCTATGATGAAGCGCTGGCGTGTCTGCTCATGCGCCTGTATGGCGAGGTCGAGCGCCTCCTCCGCACTGGCGATAAGCCGTTGCTGGATGTTGAAGTCGCTCACCGTCACAATAATCTCTTTCTCCACGCTCTGGCGCTCCTGATCAGCTGAGGTACGCACCACGTTGAGGTTGTTCCTCGCCATGTTCACCCTACCCTTACGCACGCCCCAGTCCACCAGCGGAATGCTCAGCGTCACCTGCACCAAGTCCTGACGCAGCGGGTGCCGATACGCCTCACTGAGCTTGTCAGCCACCTGGTTGAAGCCTATGCTGGCATTCACGCTCGCATTGAAGCGTGCCTCCATCCTGGCACGGTCCAGGCTCTGTTCAGCCTCCAACACATTCTGTTCCTGCTCCAGGAAGGTAGGATTATTCTCTTCAGCCTTGGCCAAAGCCTCCTCCACCGTGATGGCCTTGCTGGTAGGCTTCCCAGGCAGGTCGAGGGCTATCTCCGTATCCTTGTCGATGTTCAGAAAGGTTGCCAGCGAGAACATGGCTCGCTTCACAGATATCTCCGCATTCTGTAGGGTGTTCTGCGCATTCACATGGTCCAGACGGAGCGTCAGCAGGTCGGCCTGTGAGATGGAGGCTATCTTCTGTCGCTGCACGCCTATCTTGTAGAGCGTATCCGTAGAGATCAGGTTCTCCTGCGCCAGTGCCAGCTCTGCCTGAGCAAGCGCCAGCTCGAAGAAGTACGCCACGGCTTCCTCCGCCATCTGCTCCGTATTGTAGATAAACTGCTTCTTCACCTTCTCGTACTTCAGCGGCTCTATCTTGCGTTCCCAGCGGAAGGGGTTGTAACCCAGCAGGTTCTGCTGATAGCCTATGCGCAGCGGTACGCTGGAATACTGCGTATAGGTCTGCGAGCCGAAGTTGCGCATATAATCCAGGTCGGTATCTATGTAGAACGTACCACCCGTAAGGTCGAAGTTCTGCGAGATATTCAGACCACCAGAGGCGCTGAACATCTGCTGTTCACGATACACGTCGATGTCCTGCCCAGAGTCATAGCGCTGGGTGATGTAGCGATAGTATCTGGCAGGCGTGAGGTTCAGCGTCAGACTGGGCAGGCGATTGGCCTGATAGGTGCGATACTCCCAGTACCCTGCCAGATACATGTTCTGGTTCCTGAAGGCCGTCAGCGAACTGTCTGCTGCCATCTCTATCACCTTGTCCAGCGTCAGTCGCAGCTGTGCCTGCATGCCCGTTGTGAACCACAACCCCAATAATAGGATGAATAGCTTCTTCATGTTTTAATGTTTTATTTTTTGAATCTTTTAATCTTTTAATCTTTGAATCTTATAGTATATAAGCGGTACTACGAAGAGGCTCACCAGTGTCCCCATCACCATCGCCCCTATCATGGCAATGGCCAGTGGCTGTTGCATCTCCGACCCCATGTCCGAGGTGAAGAGCAGCGGCACCATGGCGAAGATGGTGGTCAGTGACGTCATGATGATCGGACGCAGGCGACGGCTTCCAGCTGTATGTATGGCCTCATAGAGCGGCATGCCCTTCTTGCGCAGCGCGTTGATGCTGTCCAGTTTCAGGATAGAGTCATTCACCACGATACCACAGGTCACAATGATGCCGATGGCCGACATCAGGTTGAGCGTATGCCCGAAGATCCACAGCGTGAGCAGTGCGAAAGCCGTGTCGATGGGAATCTCTGCCAGCACGATGAGCGGCTGCAGGAAACTCTCGAACTGGGCACACATGATGAAGTACATCAGCAGCACGGATACCAGCAAGATGATGACCAGCTCACCCAGCATCTCCCGATTGTCCAAGAAGCTGCCTCCGAAATCCACGTCCCAGTCGGCATGCTGCGTCACCACGCTGCGCACCTCGTTCATCAGGTGTTGCTCCCCGCCAGTGAGGTAGTAGTTCAGTGGCACATACTCCCCATTATCGTCAGCGATGATGCTCTTCAGGTCCTCCGTAGGCACTGCCTTTACCAACTCCCGCAACGGGATCTGATAGATGCGCCCCTGCGTGTCAGGCATGGTCTGTACCAAGGTCTCAGCCAGCACCCTGTTCACGCTCTGCTCCTCACCAGCGATGCTGATGGTGAGGTACTGCTGGTAAGAGTGCAGCGTAGAAGCCTGGTTCTCCCTGAAGGCCGTACGCAGCACACGGTCCACCTCCGCGTAGGCCACGTTGTAGAGCAGCAGCTTCTCATGGTCCACCTGCAGGTTCAGCTGACTGCTCCACGGAATGTCTTCCGTCTGCTGCATGGTTTTCTTCCCTATCTCCGTCTGCAGTGCCCGCAGGTTCTCAGGCGCTGGCGAGGCATTGCGGTTCATCAGGCGAAGCTTAGCCACCACGTCAGGCTCACCCGTCACGAAGAGCTTCTCGAAGATGGTCTCAGGAGGTGAGAAGGTCACCACTGCCCCACTGTATTGCTGCTTCAGCCATGCTGCCACAGCCTGCTGCAGCGAAGCTATCTGGCTGGGCTTCTCCGTCTTCAGGTACACCTCCGCCTCAGTGGCAGTCAGCTCATCCGTGCCGCTGGCCAGCAGATAGTCCTGTATGCCCACATACACCTCATGCTCCGTCACCTGCCCCTCCACCTCCTTCAGCAGCAGGTTCACCCTACGGTTGTTCTCCTCCACATGGATGTTCTCATTCCACTCTATGCGGGCTATCAGCTCGTTCTGGTCTATCTCAGGCATGCGCTCCTTCTTCATGAAGATGAAGAGCGCCACGCAGGCAGGGATGGTCAGAGCCGTGAGTGTCAGGGTCAGTGCCTTATGGCTGAACACCCACGCCATACCCTTGTCGTAAAACTTTGTCAGATAATCCGAGGAAATGCGAAGGTGCCTGATATTTGCCTCTTTGAATTTTTGAATCTTTGCATTTTTGCCATACAGCAAGTAGTACAGTACAGGCAGCAGCATGATGCCCGTCAGGTAAGACACAGCCAGTCCCACTGTGATAGAGAAAGCCTGATCCATGAAGATGGCCCCTGCGATGCCGCTCATGAAGATCAAGGGAACGAAGACCGCTATCGTAGTGAGGTTAGAGCTCAGCATGGGCGTAATCATCTCCGTGGTGCCAGCAGCGCAGGCATCGTCCAGCGAGAGGCCACGCTCCCTGTACTGCGCGATGTTCTCCGTCACGATGATGCTGCTGTCTATCATCATACCTACCGCCAGGATCAGTCCTGAGAGCGAAATCACGTTCAGCGACACCCCAAAGAGGTAGAACAGGAAGAACGTGATCACGATGCTCGTCACCATGCTGATGCCTATCACCAGCGGCGAGCGCACATCACCCAGGAAGAAGATGCTCACGATGAAGATGAACAGCAGTCCCAGCATCAGGTTCTGCTGCAGGTTGGAGATGGTATAGTCCAGCAGTTCCGTCTGGTTGCGACTGATGCTGAAGTCTATCTGCGGATAGCTCTCTCTGTAGTAGTCTATGGCCTCGCTGAGACGCTCTTTCATGCGGTCCATGTTCTCATCGCCCTGCTTGATGATGGCCAGTGTCACAGCCCGCTTGCCTGCACTCAGGCTTCGCCCCGTCTCCTTCTTCGACACCACCCCTATCTGGCAGAAGTCCTTCAGTTGGAACAGTCGGCCCGCCTTGCTGATGTAGATGTTCTGCACATCCTCAGGCGTACGCAGCAGGTTGTCCATCCGTATGTTGTATTCATAGTACCCATCGCGCACCAGCATGCTGCCAGGCTCCACGTTGTTCACGCTCAGCGCCTGCTCTATGTCCTCTATGCTGACTCCCATCATCGCCAGACGGTCCTTGTCGGGCACTATCTGCAGCTGCTGCCCAGGGATGCCCGTGATGTCTGCGATGGCCACCTCAGGCAGCTGCTCTATGCGACGCTTCACGATGTTCTCAGCCAGCTGGCACATCTCCAAGAACTGGCTCTCCGTGGTAGGCTCATAAGCCACATCATTCTTCAGCGTCATGTTCACGTAGAGCACAGGGATGTCCGTAGCGCTGGCCTTCATGGCCTTGGGGCGTGCCACCTCCTTCGAGAGGCTGTTCATGGCAGCATCTATCTTCTCGTTCACCTCTATGAACGCCAAGTCCGTATTCGTTCCGAAGTCGAACTCCAGCCTTATCAGTCCCAGTCCGTCGCGTGTCTCACTGCTCAGCTCCTTCAGTCCAGCCACCTGCAGCAGTTGTCTGCGCACAGGTGCCACCACCGTATTCTCCAACTCCCTGGCAGAGGCATTCTCCCCCGTCACCTGCACCGTGATCTGTGGGATGGCGATGTCAGGCAGCATGGACACAGGCAGCAGATTGTAGGTAATCAGCCCCACAATGAAGCATGCCAGGAATGCCATCAGCACGGCAATAGGTCGTTGTATCAGAAACTTTATCAAAACTTTTTATTTTAATTGAGGATTGAAAATTATTAATTGAGAATTGAGGATTGAGAATTGAGGATTAAGCTGCGCTGTCAGCAATGCGTGAACCCATCCGGATGGATAATTCTCAATCCTCAATTTTCAATTCTCAATCTTAACAGGGCTCTCGTGCGCCAGATTCACATTCCCAGTCACAATCACTTGCTTCCCCTCCTCCAATCCATCGATGATGGTATATTCCGTGAGGTTCTCCAGTCCCGTCTTCACGTAGTTCCAGTAAGCCCGTCCGTTCTCCAGCGTGAAGAGCACCTGCCTGTCAGAGCGCAGCACCACCGCCGTCTTGGGCACCACCAACTGGTCTGGCACAGCACGCTTCACACTCACACGCACGTTCATGCCATCGAAGAGGTCGCGCCCGCTCACCCTGGCACGCACACGCACCATGCCGTTGGCATCCACCAGCGGATTTATCTCGCTCACGCTGCCCTGAACGCTGTTAGCTCCTTGCGCGTATGGCGTCACCTCCACCTTGTCACCTATCTTGATCAGAGAGAGCTCACTTTCCAGCAAGTTGAAGTCCACCTCCATGCTCCCTGTGCCCACGATGCGACAGAATGCCTCACTGGTATTCGCCATGTTCATGGGCTTCTGGAAAAGGTTCGCCACACGTCCGTCCATCGGAGCCGTGAGCGTGGCCTGCTGCAGGTCATGCTGAGCCGCCTCATAGAGCGCCTTCTGCTGCTCGTAGCCACTCTTCACCCTGGCCAGCTGCAGCACATCTGCAGGCACAGCCTCCATGTGGTCAGGCGCATAGCCCTGCCCTATCAGCACATCCTGCATCTCCAGCGTGGCCTGTTCCAAGCCGTTCTTACGCTGCGTCAGTTCGTTCTCAAAGGGAAACAGGTCCAGCTCAGCCAGTTTCTGCCCCCTGCGCACATAGTCGCCATTCTTCACATACACATGCGCCACCACCTCCGCACGACGGAAGTAGAGGTCTGTATATTGCTGCGAGGTCACCTTGCCATTGCTCACCAGCTCATGGTTGAACGCCTGCCTATGCACCGTCATCACTGTCACCTGCGCCTCCTCCTGAGGCAAGGCCGTCTCCACGCCATCCTCCTCAGTGGTACGCTCTGCAGCGTTGCTGCAAGACATCAGCATTGCTGCTGGAATAATGAATAAGAATAATCGTTTATACTTCATTCCAAAAGCCTTTAAAACTATACTTAATGCAAATAAACTAAATTGTTTCGTTTATTCACTAGAAAATCTCGTTAATAAATATTAATAGCCATTATTATGCTTGTACAAAGATAGGTCAAACACCATAAGATGGTGCTTTTTCAGTTCAGTCCACAGTTCAGTGGAGTAAAATAAGCATACAGAATCGATTTGACATTGAATTAGCCCGCCAAAAGCCTACGATATTGCAACGACTGAACGACATTCACAAGGCATGTGCAGCAGTATTCTGAAAAGTTAAGGGGATGCGAAAAGCATCCCCTATTTAATTCCCTCTACTCCAATAGATTTACAAAGTAATGCCCCTACATTACACTAGCAACAGGTCTTCGATGTTGTCACTATTGATTAAGGTGAACGAGGCGGAAGGATAAGCATTCTTGAACGAAAGCGGAAGGGAGGCTTTCCTCCGAGGATTCCATTTCAGTTCGAATGCAGTCAGGTTACCATCTTTTTCTTCGATGTAGTCCACTTCTTGCTTAGCCGTTGTTCGCCAGAACCAACTATTAGCATAATCTCCCGTGTATTCCTTACATTTCATGCGTTCTGAAATAGCATAGTTCTCAAACAACGCTCCTGCATCTGTCCTGTTCTCTATTTGTGAGAAGTTGCCAATTATGGCATTTCGGATACCATTGTCATAGAAGTAGATTTTTTTGCTGTTCTTCAACTCATTTCTTAAATTCCTGCTGAATGAGCCAAGTTTGAAAATAATATAAGCCTGCTCCAGAATGTTGATGTAGCTGTCCACAGTCTTTGAATCCAAGCCGCAGAGCTGTGCCAGTTCGTTATAAGAAACTTCAGAACCTACCTGATAGGCCAAGGCCTGAAGGAGCTTCATTAGCTTATCAGGTTTATGTATCTTGTCGAATTCCAATATGTCCTTATAGAGATAGCTGTTGGTCAGTTGGCGAAGTATATCCACCTCGTCGCTGGGATGGGTGACCACATCAGGATAGCAACCAAAGACCAGGCGATGAGGCAACATTCTTTTTTCATCCAACAGGTTAGTATGAGCTACCATTTCTGCAAATGACAAGGGAAACATCCTATACTCCCATTTCCGTCCTGTCAAAGGCTCGTTGATCCTGTTTGCCAGCTCGAAAGATGAACTGCCAGTAGCTACTAACTGGACTTCTGGTATCTGGTCTGTGATCAATTTCATCTTCACCCCAATGTCCTTGATTCGTTGCGCTTCATCTATCACTACCACTTGGTGATCGTTTATGATGGCTTTCAATCTTGTAGAAGAGATATTCTCAAAAAGCTCACGCACATCTTGTTCATCTCCGCTCAACCAGAATACTTTCTGGCTGCTGTCAGAAAAAAGTTGCTTGAGCAGAGTTGTCTTGCCTACTTGTCTGGCTCCCATCACAACGATAGCCTTGCCACTGAACATTCGTTGCTTAATCTTGTCTTCTATTAGCCTCCTGATCATAGTTACTATAATAATGTGTCAGCAAAGATAATAAAAAAACGGCAATTCCAAAAATATTGCGATTTTTTTGGAACGTATTCCGAAAATATTACGATTTTTGCGGAATTCTTTCCGAAAATGTGATTTTAAATTCCTAAAAGAGAAATGAAGCCACTTTAAAAGCGGCTTCATTACCTTTTTACATACAGCTAGTCAGACCACTTTTTGACCCCACTGAACTGTGGACTTAACTGAAAAAGCATCAAATTCCCCCTTCCACAGCTATATTTGTCGCAAACTTTTAATTGTATGCGTTATGAAAAAACACTTATTTTATTCCCTCTTGATGCTGATAAGCCTCATGGGATGCAACGCTGCCAAAGCCAATCCAGAAGCAGAGGTGGTGGAAGAAGTCGAAGAAGGATTGCCAGTGATTAATCTCTCTGCAGGTATGGAAGAAGTGAAACAACTCAATCTCAGAGATGCAGTAGAGCGTGTGAAGATAGTGAAGTTAGAAACTTCTGACAAGAGCTTTCTGTCTAGCATATTAAAAATTGAAGTTACAGATAATGACATATGGATTACTCATACGCATGACGTAAGAATTTATCGTTTTTCTCATGATGGAAAGTTCTTGAATACAGTAGGAAAACAAGGCGAAGGACCTGAAGAATATGTACGTATTCATGATTTCGTAATTGACGATAAGAAAAAAGAAGTTTATGTTATTCCTACAATGAAAGGGATAAAAGTGTATGATTTTGGAGGTAACTTCTTGCGAGAACAAACTGACCAATGGCTTACCCCACAGATTTTCACAGGATCAAGTATTAGAATTATTCTAAATGAAGGGCAATTTGTTTTGAGTCAGAATCTGGCTATCAATTTCCCTATTCAAAATCCCAAAGACTCCCTTTGGTCTGTAGCTGTTGTTGACAACAGCTTCAAAAAGACAAAGTTATTTAAAAATCCTATTCATATAGGAAAAGAAAATGATATCATGGCAAACAGGGCACCTGCACAAGAGGGGTGGTTTAATTATATAACGGAACAGATACCTACATCGATTGACAGTTATAACAATAAGTTGACTTTCAAAATGCCTGGAACAGATACTATTTACGTTTACAATAGTGCCAGCAGGGAACTGCAACCGCAATATGCCATCACCACAAATGAAAGCAAGGGTGATTTCATAAAAACTAATATGTGGATAAAGGATAGAAGCGTCTATGACTATTTTGCTATAGCTAATTATTTTGATACCAAAGATTATATATACTTGGTATGTAGCAAGGGTGAGCAGATTATGACATATTGCTATGATAAGGAAAAACACATAGTTAGACAAGTTAAACGACAAGGCAAGATTGTTGCAAGAGATGCCCCTTTTAAGGCCGTGTTTGGAAAACCACATCTCAATTTCCAACGCCCTTTTATCCTAAATAATAATATAACAGGAGGGGATTTCAAACTGGATTATCGCTCATCGGGTAAATACTGGATTCAAGTATTAGATCCAGGTTCTTCAGATTATGAAAAGTATGTCTCTGACCTAAAGAAAGCCCCCGCTGCTCCACAGAAGCAGCAGCTGCTGGATGTGATAGCGAGAACTGGGGAGGACGATAACCCGATACTTCTAATTGCCGTGCTGAAATAGTATCTCTACCAAAAGCAAAAGGGCTTCGGTGTTATCACTGAAGATTTTTGAGACGTATTGGGGGGATACAAAGAATCCCGATGCGAAGAATTATAACTTTGCGTCAGGATTCTTTTTTCCCATATCACTGGTAAATCTGCACTGAAAAAAATAAGAATAGTTTGTATTAATTGTTATTTGTATTATTTTGTCGCCGAATTGCAAACCATTAAAATAAAAACGGCAATGAATGATATTGAATTAATCCAAAACAAAATCTATGAGATTCGAGGTCAGCGCGTCATGCTGGACAGAGATTTAGCAGAATTATATGGTGTAGAAACACGAGTTCTTAATCAAAGTGTAAAACGTAACTTGAAACGCTTTGAGGGTGATGACTTTATGTTTCGGCTAACCAAAGACGAAGCTAATACTATACTTTCAAGATCACAAATTGTGACCTTGAACAAGAGACGTGGATATAACATAAAATATCTTCCTTATGCTTTTACTGAGCTTGGTGTTGCTATGCTTAGTAGTGTTTTAAAGTCGGAGATTGCTATTAATGTAAACCGCGAAATTATGCGAGCTTTTGTTACTTTGAGACATATAATCACTCTGCCTGACGATAGTAACCGTATCCTCGTCATAGAACAAGAGCTGAAAAAACTGAAAGATGAGATGAATGACATCCTTCGTGATCAGAATGACATCAACGAGGAAACCCGAATGCAGCTGGATGCCATTTCCATAGCGCTTGCAGAGCTGCAAGCAAAGCCCAAAGAAGAGAAGCCCCACCGTCGCATTGGGTTTGTGCAAGATGACAAATAGCAACAAAGACTCCCGATGCAAGGTATAAAGTCGCATCGGGAATTCTTTTTACAGCAAACTCATGCAGCTGGATACGCCTATTGAGGTTCCTATGGCTGTTAAGATTGCTATCAGTAGCTGAATGCCATACTTCAAAAGTTCTTTCTTGTTTTTCATTGTTATTAAGGTTTAAGGTTATTATTTTTATTCATTTCTTTTGCTCGTGCAAAATAAACGAATCAAAGAAAACACGCCGACTGCATTTTTTACACTAAAAATCGTTCACGTTTTCGGGAGGGGCGCAAGACGACCGCTTCGCGCTCTTATTGGTGCACCCCTCTTTTCCGAAAACGCTTACGATTTTACTTACGTGAACATCGGCTGCACTCGGCATAGTTCAAGCAAGCTTGACTCTGCTCTCATTTGCACGATGTTTTCTTAACGCTCCAAAAATGAGGTCGGAAAGAAACTCTTAGCCGATACCGCCGCTAGGGTTATCGTTACCACCTGGAGTCTCGGTGTTACCACCAGTCTCGGTGCTGCCACCATTATCGGTGCCATTGCCGTTCACGTTATCGGAGGTCTCGCCGTTATCGTTCTCGTTGTCCTCCACAGTGCCAGCGTCATCACTGGTTACCTGTTTCACGAGGTTGCCATCCTTGTCGTAGCAAGTGATGTTGATGCTCGTGCTCTTCAGCTCGTCCTTGATGTCCACGTTCGGCGTGAAGATCACCTTACGCGTCTTGATCAGACCAGTGCTCACTTCCGACACGTCGGCCACAGAAGAGGCACGCACGCCGAAGCGCATGGTACCCAGTCCAGGGATAGCCACGCTATGGCCCTCGGTGGCCCACGCCTTGATCACCTCGCCGATGGCTGCCCATGAGGCGTTGATGGTGCCCTGCGCGATACCTGAGCGCATGGAGGCCTCCTTGATGACCTTGGCTTCAGCCAGCTTGTTGTACAGTTGTGCCTGGAGAACGAATCGATAGGTTCCAGCCTTGGTGCCGACCTTCATCAGCATTTGTTTAGCAGATACTTTGATACTCATAGTTGTTTAGTTGTTTAAGGTTAATAGTTTAGAGTTTAGAGTTTAGAGTTTAGAGTTTAAGGTTATTTCATCGATCGACGCTGCGAAGGTACTATACACGGATAGGTGTCGCCAAATTTTTAACACTTTTCCGAGGGGTGAAATCTTAAAAAGTATTAAATACTTTACGCTTTCTAATGTGTTAAAATATGTCAATGAGGCGAAAAATGGCCGAAGTAGTCGTGAAGGCGAAAAGTGCCAAATTTTACGTTTCTAGTTAGGAAAAAATATTTCTCTAGTTAGGAAAATAAAAATAACAACACAAAGTCACTCAAGATTCTGACAAAACTTACAGTTCTGACAATTATTTTCGCGGTATATATCAATGGTTCTTTACACTCTCAAAAATATCTATATTATATATTTAAATATATAATATAATAAATATAGTTATCAAATATAAGCATTCATGAATCAGAGAAAGTATACCCCAGAAAATAATTGTCAGATTTGTCAGAACTGTAAGGAACGTTTGTCTTTTCCTACATGATACCGACTTACATGAGGGTGCCATCATTGTTGTATCCTACGACTTTAGTTTACTCTCCCTCTAAAACCTATTGCCTATTTTCCTAATTCTGTTGTCTCTTTTCCCAGAGAAGTGGACTCCCCCCGCCCCTCTTCGCTGTGAAGCGCGGAGGGAAAAAGTAAGAGGGTGTGTCAAAATAGTCGCACCCTCTTACTTTTCTACATTAACTTAATCACGATTAAAGCGTATTCTGTTTCAAACTCTCCACAAATTTGTCGATGCGCTGCATCTCACCAGGAATGTCGATGCGTTGCGGACAATTGGGTGAGCATTGGTTGCAACCCGTGCAATGGCTGGCTTGGCGCAACTTAGGTACAGAACGGTCATAACCCACCAAGAAGGCACGACGCATCTTGCGGTATTCAGGGTCGCCCTGACTCTCGGGCAGATTGCCATCGTTTACACATTTATTATAATGCAGCAGCGTACCGGGGATGTCGAGCCCGTAAGGACAAGGCATGCAATACTGGCAGTTGTTGCATTGGATGATAGGATACTTGATAAGCAACTGGGTGGTCTCTTCCAGAAAGTCGAACTCTTCTTCATTCAGCGGCACCAATGGCGAGAACGAGCGCACGTTGTCTTCCAGGTGCTCCATATAGGTCATGCCACTCAGCACACTCATCACGTGCTCATGCGAGCCTACCCAACGGAAAGCCCATGAGGCCACGCTATTCTCAGGATTGCGCTGCTTGAGGCGCTGCACCAAGTGTACGGGCAGATTGGACAGGCGTCCGCCTAATAACGGCTCCATAATCACGATGGGGATATTGCGCTCGGCCAGCATGTTGTACATGATTTCTCCCTGAACAGCATTCAGTCCTTGTGGAT
Organism: Bacteroidaceae bacterium; assembly: GCA_017650045.1. GTDB lineage: Bacteria > Bacteroidota > Bacteroidia > Bacteroidales > Bacteroidaceae > Bacteroides. The sequence goes on from JAGCFP010000048.1 coordinate 17,813, forward strand.
AATGCCAATCCTGATAATTCATCTGAATCTGTACGAAGTCCCAATGAGCATCGCCCTTATCGTGCATCTCCATCAGATACTCCAGCACCTCAATGTCGCCATGATAAGAGAAGCCCATGTTGCGGATGCGTCCAGCTTCCTTCTCTTTCATCAGAAACTCGTGCATGCCGATGTCCAAGTACTTGGCACGCAGGTTGTCCATACCCGTCACGCCACCAGGGCCGAAGCCGCCGAGACCTGCGCCATGAATCAGATAGTAGTCCAGATAATCTACCTGCAGTTCCTTGAACGAATTATAGTAGCCAGCACGAGCCACATTGGGGTCGTTGCCGTTGGCATCCAGGAAGGTGGACATCTTGGTGGCGATATAGTAGCTCTCACGTGGGTGGCGCTTCAAGGCGATACCTGTGGCACGCTCAGACTGTCCACGGCCATAGTGAGGCGATGTGTCGAAGTAGTTCACACCATGCTCCAAGGCATAGTCCACCAGACGGTTCACCTGCTCTTGGTCTATGATTTCTCCTTGTCCGTTGGGATTCGGAATCATCGGCCAGCGCATGCAGCCATAACCCAAAAGGGAAACCTTGTCGCCCGTATTGGGATTGGTACGGTATGTCATCTGCCCTGTGGGTACAGGGGTGGTATAATGTCCGGCTGGATCAGAGTCAGCCGCTTTCTTGGGTGCACAACTGGCTACTGCTGCTCCAGCAGCTCCCACACTCAAGGTCTTGAGAAAACTTCTTCTATCTATTTTATTCATAATAGTATCTGTTTTTTTACAGGATTAACAGGATTAAAATGATTATAAATGTTATAATAAAATCCTGTTAATCCTCTTAATCCTGTGAAATAAATTAATCATATAACACGGTGAACTTCATGCCCTTCCACGTAGATGGCGCTCAGCGGACGACTTGGGCAAAGGGCCTCGCACATGCCGCAACCGATACACATCTCCTCATTCACCACAGGAATCTTCTTCGACTTAGGGTCGTTGGCATCGATGGGGACCATCGTGATGGCGCTCGTAGGACAATGACGCTCGCAGTTGCCGCAGTCCTTGTCGTCACGTATGACAATACAGAGCTCACGTGTCCATACGGCATGGCCTATCTGGATAGAGCTCTTCTCCTCCTTCGTGATAGGCATGATGGCACCAGCAGGACAGACACTCGAACACTCGATGCACTCTGGGCGGCAATAGCCGCGCTCATAACTCATCTCTGGCTGCATGAAGGTCATCAGGCTGGTCGAAGGACGGAGCACACCATTAGGGCAAGCGGATACGCACAACTGGCAGGCCGTACAATGGTTCTTCATGTTGCGGGCACTCAAGGAACCCGGAAGGGTCAGAGCCGTGGCGCGTACGGGCTTCTCTTTCTCTACGATATCGGCCAGACCACCATCCACTTTCTTATCAGTTGCCTCCTCGATAATCTGTGCCTTGGCCATCTTGGCAGTAGCCCCAATGGCGATGGCAGAGAAGATGGCACGAAGTGTTGGATCTGAAGGTTTGCCTTCAGCCTTAGACGCAGGCTTAGCTGCCTTTGGAGCTGCAGCAACAGCCTCTGCCTTCTTTGGGAAGGCCGTAGCAAGTGAAGGTACTGCAAACTTGTAGTGCAGCGCATCGAACTTGCACTTCTCCAGACAGTTGCCACAGGTCACGCAGCGACTGTAATCCACCTGATGGTTCTTGAAGTCTATGGCACTCGCCTTGCAGTTGCGTGAGCACATGCTGCAGTTCTTACACTTGTCCTCATCGAAGGTGATGTGGAAGAAACTGAAACGAGAGATGAAGCCAAGCACCGTTCCCACAGGACAAATGGTGTTACAGTAGGTACGCCCGTTCTTGTAGGCCAGATAACCCACAATCAGAAGGGTTGCCAGCGCGATGATAAAGGTTGGCAGCGACTTCATCCACACGTCTGTATCATAGAACGCATAGCTTTCATAATGTTCAGCGATGGAAGCCAAAAGGTTGTTGCCCCAGCGATAGAACGGCTGCAGGATGTTACTCGCGATGCGACCATAGCTGCTGTACGGAGCCAGCAAAGCCACAAACGAGCCCACGCCGCCGATGATGGCTAAGATGAACACGCCCAGTACTGAGTAACGAAGCACGCTCTTGGCAGGCGAGTAGGTGTAAGGAGTCTTTTGTTCCTTCTTCGGACGGGTCTTCTTGCCTATCCACGCAATGATGTCCTGCATCACACCCATCGGGCAGATGACCGAACAATAGATGCGGCCGAAGAGAAGCGTCAGCAAGATAAGGAAAAGGATTACGCCCACGTTCAAGGCCAGAAGCGCAGGCAGGAATTGAATCTTGGCCATCCAGCCGAACCACAGGTGCAGCGTCCCGGTAAAGTCCATGAACAGCAACGTGATCAGCACAAAGAAAATGACGGCCAGCGTCAGTCTGATTTTACGTAACATACTTTTTATGATTTAGTATTAATAGTCCACATACCATTTATCCATGCAAATTTGGGAATTATCTCCCAAAATCAACTTATACAAATTACCGCCCTATTTACACAAAATACAGAAAGCCACATACAACGCCTCTGACATTGCATGCAGCTTTCTGTTAATGCAGGTTTACACCTTACTCGTTGAAGAGTATGTACTGGTCGCGTTCTACGATCCACCAGCGACCGTCGATCTTCTCATACTTGTCGAAATAACGCAGATACATGTGGCTAGCATTCCCGTTGCTTACCATCAGGGCGGTGAGGTAAACCCATCCGCTGGCATGGGTACTGTCGGCAAATTCAAGCACCTGCTGACCCGTCTGGTGGAAAGAAATGTCAACAGCTCCGGCACGCTTATAAATGTTGATCATGTTGTCAACGCCATTGATTTCGTTCACATTGTCGCCTACATGAATGCGCAGTCTCAGGTCTTTGGCAAAGATCTCGCTATAGTTTTCCTGTTTGAACTGGTCGCTCTCAAGGGCATAACGATCTACAAGCGCACGGATTTGGATGCGGTCACTCATTTCTTGTGCAGAAATTGGCTGTTGTGCATAGATGCCTGTAACCATGGCAAGCATCATCATCATTACAAATAACTTTTTCATTTTCTCCTTTTATTTTTTGTTACGACTTAAATATTCTTAATAAACTTGGCAGGATTTCCACCTACGATGGCGTTTGGCGCTACATCCTTGGTCACCACAGCCCCGGCAGCCACTACGGCATTCTCACCTATGGTCACACCTGGCAGGATGATGGCCCCTACCCCAATCCACGCACCTTTACAGATGTGTACGGGCTTACAGCGCAGCACCATGCGGTTCTGGAAGTCGTGATTGTCGGTCACAATACGCACGTTGGGCCCTATCATCACCCCATCGTCTATCGTGATGCCGCCAGCAGCCATGCAGGTGATGGAATGATTCACGAACACATGCTTACCTATGTTTATCTGGCAGGCAAAATCTATCTGAACTGGAGGCATGAAATAGCTTGATGCATCGAGTCGGCCATCAAAGAGTTTCTCCTCTAAAGGACGGATGGTCTCAGCGTCAGGTTCCGACGTATTGATTTTGTGGCAGATGCTGCTGCATGCTGTCATGTGCTGTATGGCTGCGCCATATTCAGGTGTGGCCATATCCACATCGGCACCCGAACGAAGTTTTTCAAAAATATCCATAATGCTGTTTGTTTTTAGTTTCATGCTGCAAAGATACGTACTTGTCAGGCAAGTAAAGTTATCCTTTTTGCCAGCGAATTTTCACAAACAGCAGAATGTTATGACTGGCGGTATTCTGAAGGCGATTTTCCCAGCACTTTCCTCACGTAACGTGAGAAATAAGAAAGGTTTGAGAAGTTCATCAGGTCTGAAATTTCTGTCAAGGTCTTTGACGTGTCATTGAGCAGTGACACCAGCTCAAAGGCAGCATAATAGGTGATCCATTCAGAAGCTGGCAGATTAGTCACTTCACGACACACCTGTGAAAGATACTTGGGCGTGATGCAAAGCTGGTCGGCATAGAAGGCGGGCTCACGGTTAGAACGCACCTGTTGCTGCACCAACTCTAAGAAGCGCAAGAAAATGCGAGCGGCATTGTCTGTGGTCTCCATCTGCGCCAGTCCGTGCCGATAGACCGTCCACAGGTCATAGAGGAAAATCTGCATCACGCGGCCCAGCGTGTCACGCCTGAACGTATCATCTGTCTGCAACAGGCGGAAACGGAAAAGATTGAAGTCTGCGTCTATCAGCTGTAAGCTCTCCGCATCAAGGTGGAAAGAGGGGTTCAGGCGGATAAAGATAAACCCTTTGGAGGCCCACACCATCTCGGGATTGAATTGCTGCAGGAATGAAGGAGAAGCCAGAAGGAAATCGGCCTCGAAGTCGTCCGAATAATTCACCTGCGTAATGTGATTAGACATCTGCCAGATGACCAAATCGTCAGGATGTGACGTAAACAGATTTTTCCCGTCAAAAAAGGTCATCGTGCCTTGACGCACCAGCACGTGCACATGATAAAGATCTGTGTACTCAGATGGCAAATACCCGTCAAGCCGGGTATTCAGAACGTTGCATCCTATCTTATCTTCCATAAACAATTTTCCCTATATTCATACTTTGCGGTACAAATATAGGGAAAATATATGAAGAATGTATCACTAATTGGCCACTTTCACACAGATCATGTGCGTCTGGTCACGCAGCAGCAGCTTGCCGTCGGCCAAGGCCATGGCTCCCCAGTTCTGTACGCCGAAGCTGGCCATGAACTGGTTGCTATCGTCGCTCTTCTCAATCAGCAGCTCTGCCTTGGCTATCTGCTTGAAACCCGTTGGATCAGGCTCCACCAGGTAGAGGGTCTTGGCACCATCGGTTGCCAGCATCAGTCCGTTGGCTATGATGATGCTGCCACGATTGAAATCGGGATTGCGACGCGTCTTCCAAAGCAGTTTACCATTCAGGTCCATGCACACCATACCGTCGCGCTTGGCGTTGGTTCGATAGAGGGCGTAGAAATGATCGTTAAAGAATACAGCCGGCTTGGTCTGGTCGCCAAACTCTGTCGTAGTGAACAGCTCCTTAGCCTCATAGGCGCCATTGGCACCCTTGTTTACCTGCAGTAAGGTGGCACCACGCTCATAACCACCCACCACCAGCAGGCGGTTCTGGCTAGCATCGGTCGGACTGGCTACCGGGATGTGGCACTCCCAGTCGTCATAGCGCCAGAGGATCTTGCCAGTCAACGGCTCCATACCCACCACGCTGCCCTTCTTTACATCTTGCTGAGGGCCACCTGGGAAGCCTGCCTGTGAGGCTGTCACCATCACCACATGGTCGGCTCCGTCTATTTTAATTATGGTGGGACTCACATAGCCAGTCGGTCCTAATGATGGGGTCTTCCACTTCACGGCACCCGTATGCTTGTCATAGGCCACCACCCCTGCATCAGGAGCCTGAGAGGCGATGATCAGCAGGTCGCCATAGATCAGCGGGCATTGAGAGATGGCCCATGTAGGAATCTCTCCGCCTCCAAAGTCGGTCCACACATTCTTGTGCCACACGGGCTGATGGGTGTTGATGTCTATGCAATACAGGTCGCCGTTAGGGCCGCAGGAAAACACATACTTATCATCTACGGCAGGTACCGTTCGAGAGCCTGGGAACATCACGGAGCCAGGAGAGCTGTAGCCAAAGTTCCAGAGTTCCTGTCCCGTATTGAGGTCGTAGCAACGCATGGTGTCGCCCACCTCATCATCGCGGTCCAGCAGATACACTTTTCCGGCTTTCACCACAGGGCCGCCGAAGCCGATGCCCAGGTTGGTGCTCCATAACACTTCAGGGCCACTCTCGGGCCAGGTGCGCAGCAATCCCGGTTGTGAGGTGATGCCATTACGGTCGGGTCCCATGAACTGGGGCCAGTCTTGCGCCTGCATGCTAAGAGCTAATGCCAGCATCGCAGTTGAAATAAGAAGTCTTCTCATAAGTCTTTTTGTAAATTGTAATTATCAGGGCAAATATAGCGAGTTTTGATATTACCATGTGTTATACAAATTCCCGTACAACTTACACAATTTACAGATTTTATAATCCGTTTCTCACAACAAATGCATCTTTCTCACCACTTTCGGCATTCTATGTAAATTTAAAGGCAATTTTGGAAACAATCTATCTGCCTTTTGGTTCGTATCTTTGCAGAGACAAAAGATATTTCACCAAATCATTTGAGCAATTATGGAAGGACGTGCACAACCATGAATTACTCATTTGCAAGCTAAGCTTACCAAGCATATAGTTTTAACATTAATAATATAAGGAGAACAAATTATGATTTTCGACCGTAACAACGAGAAAGCAGTAGTGGCACTCTTAGGTGCCGGCAGTATGGGAACGGCCATCGTGCGCCGCATAGCAGCAGGCAAGAAGATCCTGCTGGGTGATATCAGCCAGAAAGCGCTGGAGCGTGTTTCTGACAACTTCCGCCGTAGTGGCTATGATGTAGAGACCTGCATCGTTAATGCGCTGGAAAAAGACAGCATCGAGGCTTTCGCTAAGAAAGCTGCCGAACTGGGACCTGTGATGTACTTCATCGATACAGCAGGAGCATCGCCTAATCAGGCCAGTCCTGAGCATATTGTCAACCTCGACATGCTGGGCACAGGCTATGCCGTCGATGCCTTTGGCAAAGTAATGGCCGCAGGTGGAGCCGGTCTCATCATCTCCAGCCAGGCTGCCTATATGTACCCCATCCCTAACGAAATCGAACTTCAGTTGGTAAATACCCCAACCGAGAAATTGGCCGAGGTACCTTTCATTAAGGAGGTAGCTTTGCAGAACTCAGGCTTCGCCTACATGATCGCCAAGCGTCTGAACCACCTGCAGGCACAACGTGCAGCTGCCACCACATGGCGTGAGCGCAGGGCACGCATCAACACCATCAGCCCAGGAGTCATCGTCACTCCATTGGCCTATGATGAGTTCAATGCCAACGGCGCAGGCTATCAGGCCATGATCGATGCTTCAGCCTCACGCCGAGTGGGTACCAGCGATGAGATAGCCGAGGCGTCAGCCTTCCTTCTGGGCGAGCATGCCACTTTCGTCAACGGTACCGACCTGCTCATCGACGGAGGTGTCATTGCCTCTATCCGTACAAGAGAATTCAAACTTCAAGGATAAAGCCTAATGAAAAAGATTTTATTTACATTATTTACCATTTTATGTGTGACAACTATGAACGCTCAGCATAATCAAACATATCTTACACTAAATAACGGGGTACAAATGCCTCAGTTTGGCCTCGGAGTCTATAGCATCCCTGCAGGCGACATGACCTACAACTCTGTACTGACAGCCCTGCAGAGCGGCTACCGCCACATCGACACAGCCCACGCCTATCAGAACGAAGCCAACGTGGGACAGGCCATCAGGGAAAGTGGCATAGCTCGCGACTCTATCTGGGTCACCAGCAAGCTCTGGCCCAATGAATATGGTGAAGGCAAGACGTTGAAGGCCATCGACAGGATGTTGGGGCGCTTGGGACTCGACTACGTTGACCTCGTATATTTCCACCAGCCTATTGGCGACTATGTGGGTGGCTGGAAAGAGATGGAGAAAGCCCTCGAAACCGGCAAGGTGCGTGCCATCGGCATTTCTAATTTCGATGTGAACGACTCCATCTGGAACTCCCTCGTCGAGACAGCCCGCATCAAGCCGCAAATCGTGCAGATAGAGTGTCATCCTTATGCCCAGCGCAAGCATTGGCAAGAGATGGCCAAGAAGCACGACATCAAGATAGAGTGCTGGTTCCCACTTGGCGGACGCGACTCGAAAGGCGAAATCCTGCGCGACCCTGTCATCAACCAGATAGCTCAGGCGCATGGAATGACAGCTGCCCAGGTCATCATCCGCTGGCACCTGCAAGAAGGCTTCTCAGTAATCCCCGGCTCCACTAATCCTGCTCATATACGTGAGAATATCGGGGCCTTCGACTTTGCCCTTACGGATGCCGAAATGCAACAGATTCGCTCACTCGACCGTGAAGCCCGTTACTTCAACATGTCTTATGAAGACCAGAAGAGGTGGTTCGGCCAATGGAACCCGACCGACTGATATATAAAGTTATCCCCTGCTTCAAGCCTCCGATAGGTTTCTGCAGGGGATATTTCGTTTCAAACAGCACTCTTGATGAACTTGGCAGGATTACCTCCCACCACGGTATGCGGAGCCACATCCTTGGTCACCACGGCCCCTGCAGCCACGATGGCCCCATCGCCTATGGTCACTCCCGGACAGATGATGGCTCTGGCCCCTATCCAGGCACCCCGACAGATGCGCACAGGCTTAGGAATCAGCGTCCACAGGTTAGCGAAGTCATGATTGATGGTCAGCACATTCACATCGGGCCCTATCATCACGTCATCCTCGATGGTGATGCCCGCCGACGAGGTGGTATGGAAGCCATAGTTGATGAGCACCCGCTCGCCAATCTTGATCTGACAGGCATAGTCGATGGTCAGTGGCACTCCGATGTTGGAAGTGGCAGGGAGCCGATGCTGGAACAGTTCTTCCATCAGCCCACGTACCTGGGGGTCGAAGGGCATCAGCTGATTGAGTTCATGACACAACTGGGCACAGCGCATGCTTTCTACGCGGAACTCGCCTGCCTGTGGGTCGGTCTGGAGATTGATGTGTTCTCCGTTGTTGAATCTTTCAAAAACGTTCATTGTATCTTGATGCTTTTAATGGGTTGCTTTAATCAACTAATATCCAAGGCTGTTGAGCCAACGCTGTACGCTGGCCTTTCCGCTGCGTACATCATGCCCAGCAATGGAGAACTGGCCTGTAACGGTGGCTTTAGGATAGGCTTTCTTGACATCACTCACCACGTTGCCTAATCCGCTGCCCTCATGGGTACTGAATGGGATGAGGGTCTTACCGCTGAGGTCGTTGTCACGGAAGAAGGTGAACATCACGCGTGGATAAGTGCCCCACCAGATAGGGCCTCCGATGAAGATAGTATCATACTGAGCCAAGTCGGGCACCTGTCCCTTATAAGCTGGGAGCTCGCCCTTACGCTCTTCGTCTTGCGCCACCTTAATGAGTTGGCTGTAAGGCATGTCGTAGCTCTTCTCTGCCACAATCTCAAACTGATCGGCACCTGTCTGCTCAGAGATATAGTCGGCTACGATTTTCGTGTTGCCCACCTCGATAACACCTACGCTGTAGTTCTCTCCTGCATGTGAGAAGAACACCACCAATGCTTTTCCTTTCTTTTCCATATACGTTGTCTGATTACTTGTTTCGTTAGTTTCTGCCTCTTTGTTTACCTGTTTAGTGCCTCCGTTTGCGCTGCAAGAGACAGTAGCCAGCAGCGTCAGGGCGGCGATAAAAATACTTCTCATTACGTAAAATTTCACGGTGCAAAGATACGGCGGAATTATGTCAGCCCATTTACATAAATTGCTGACATATTTATCAAAAATACGGAAATATCGACTTATTCTCTATAAGCGCTGGGGCTGGTGCCTAAATATTTCTGTACGAATCTGCTGAAATAGGCTTGTGATGAAAAATTGAAATCATCGGAAATCTGGGTAAGGGTGAGCGCTCTATTGCGTAGTAAGCGTTGTATTTCTATGATGGTAAAGCGATTTATCCAATAGTTGGCTCCATGGCCACTGACTTTCTTACTCACTTCCGACAGGTATTTCGGAGTGACGCAAAGTGCATCGGCATAATAGCTCACTTCCCTATTCTGCCGATAATCACCACGGAAGAGCATCTGCAAGAATCCCATCATCAGGCTCGCTCCTTGGAATGGCACGTCATCGCCAGGATAGAGCCTACGATGGAAACGGAAGAAATCGAGGAACATGGCTTGGCAGGCACAGCTCACCACATCGTTCTTGAAGGGGTGGTCTTCAAGGAGGCGCTCTTCCACCTCACGGAAATTTCGCTGGCATCGCACCTGCTCTGTCTCATCGAGCTGCATGAGGGGGTTGATGAACAACATGAGTGAGCCTCGCACTCCATAATTATTTCGTGGGGTTGACATCTCAATGAAACTGGGCGTGATGTAGATACAAGTGGCCTTAAAGTTGGCCGATGGCTGCACATCGCTCACCAAGCTCCGTACACGCACGATCATGCAGTGGCCTGCCTGAAGCTCCATCCTTTCTCCGTGGTATTTCAGGGAACATGTTCCTTCATAGACATATACATGCACCACATAATCCATCAAAGACTCTGAGACCAGGTTATCTACTCCATGCTCTACAATGACGTTATTGAGATTGTACTCCATTACTTCCCTTGTTGGTTTCTCCCCACAAAGATAAAGGATAATCGCAGGAAATCAAAATATGTGACACGGATTCTCGATTCGTGGGACTAAAAAAAACAGGCCCCCGTTCCTGAGAACAGAGGCCTGCATCATCTTATGGTCGATGTGTTATTCGCTCAGTCTGTAGCTTACGAAAGCCAGGTAGCGGCTATCGGGTGCCCAAGAGTTTACGTTGATGGTGCCCTGACCACCAAAGAGTTCAACCATCTTCTTAGGCTGTCCACCCTCTGCAGGCATCAGCCAAAGCTCTACGTTCTTGTTGGCCACATGCTGGTTAGGCTGCAGGTCACCCTTATGGTAGGTGATGTAGATCACTTGCTTGCCATCAGGTGATACGTGTGGGAACCAAGCATTGCGGGTCTCATCGAAGGTCATCTGGGTCTGCTCAGAGCCATCGGCATTCATGCGCCATACTTGCATCAAACCACTGCGAACACTGTTGAACCAGATGTGCTTGCCGTCTGGAGAATACTCTGGACCATCGTCGAGGTCATCGGCAGTAGTGAGTCGCTTCTCCACGCCAGTACCATCGGCATTCATGGTGTAGATGTCGCGGATGCGGCCACCCTCACGGAAGGCGCAATATGCCAGTGTCTTGCCATCAGGGCTCCATCCATGCAAATAGCTGGGGCTTGAAGGTGTCACCAGGCGTGGCAGTTCCTTGCCATCCAGTGAAATGATATACACGTATGAGCCACCGCCATTGGAGCTGGGGCTCGTACTCACTGCGATATACTTGCCATCGGCACTCAGCACATGGTCGTTGTTGCAACGAGAAAGGTAGTGGGTGTTCACCAATTCCACCTCACCAGTACCATCGGGAGAAACACGGTAGATGTGTCCGCCACTGTTATACACCAACCATTTGCCATCCTTGCTCCAGTTGGGAGCCTCGATGGTGCCATTAAATTCACGTACTACACGACGTGCACCTGTCTGGGTATCCAGCACTTCGAGGATGCTCGTCACACGTGGCTGCTGCTGTTGCTGCTGAGCCTTCAGGCCCAATGTCATGGCAGCCAAGGCCATCACTAATAATGTCTTCTTCATGATAAAAATACTATTTAGTTATAAATAAGTGTTGCAAAGATAATCCTTATTTTTAATAATCAAGTGTTTTAAAGGAAAATTATAATGATTCAGACAAATTCTGCGTTCATCAGGTAGGCTGCACTCTCACGCAGACGCTCTGTCTGATGTCCGCTACGGGCATTCTCATCTTCCACGTAAAAGTCTGCATAGCCATTGGCGTGGAACTGACGGAAGATGCGCTCATAGTTCAGCATGCCACTCTGTCCCAAGGCTGCATAATCACGCACATGCAAGAGATGGAAACGCTGCGGATAACGTTGCAGATATTCCACAGGATCGTTGAAACCTTGCACAGCAGCCATGCAGTCGTACTCGAAGGTCACCAACGCTGGATCTGTCTCTTCAAGCAGCACATCCATAATCTGTCTGCTGCCCTCTGGATAGCGTCCTTCCAACAAGTAGAGGCTCTGTTCGCCTCCAGGTGCCACACGGTAGCAGAAGCCTGCATCGTTGTGCAGTCCCCACTCGATGCCTGCGGCTTTAGACAGTTGTCCCACTTCATTGAAGAGGGCTGCCACATGCTGTGTTTCCTCTAAGCTACGACACTGAGGCAGTGCTGGCTGTATGAGATACTTCACATCAAGCTTCACATGGTCGTCCAACGTCTTTTTCCAGAAATCCAGGAGTTCGGACTTATTGTCTTCTGTATAGGCGCGTAGGGATGGGCGCACGTGTGAGCTGCTTATGGTGAGTCCGGCTTCTTCGGCCATGCGACGGTATTCCATGATGTCTATGGGGGCGGCAAACATGCCCACCTTACCTTCACGATAGCCAGCCAACTCGAGGGTGCTATAGCCCATTTCTTTCACGGTGCGGAAGCCATTGGGGAGGTCGTTCTCCAACTCTGGGCCCATGCCATAGATTTGCAATCCGAAGTATTTAGATGCTTTCGCTGCGGATTCTTTGGGCTCTGGAGTACATGAGGATGCCATCACACCCATCATGGCCGCAGATACTGTTTTCAAAAAGTCTCTTCTTGTCATCATAGCTTTATTGGTAAAAACTTGCAACAAAAATAGAGTTTATTTATATCATTGCAAAAGAAATGAAACTTAATTATTTTAATGGCAATTATTTTGTTGTATGGCTAAGGATACAAAAAATCCCCTCTGCACAGTAAAGTGTGGAGGGGATTTGGTATCATGCTGTCAGATGGGGCATCAACTGAGTTCCAGCACTTGACGGGCAAACTTCACGCAGGTGCCTACTTCCTTTACGGAGTCACTCCAAGGTGCTACAGCATACTCCAACTCGATGTCGCAGTAGATTTGCGGGTACTTGCTCTGCACCAGCTTCAGAACGTCTGCCAGCGGTGTCTGACCCTGGCCCCAAACTTGGTTCTCATTTGGTGTGGCTGCGTCAGGACCTGTCTTATCTTTAGTGTGCATAGAGAAGATACGGTCGTGGTACTTCTCGATGAAGTCGCATGGGTTCTTGCCAGTAGAGCCAAAGTAGTGCGCAAAGTCGAAGTTGAGCATCACATTTGGTGATACGGCCAGCACCTCTTCGGGGCCAGCGGCAAACTCTGGGGTGGCATACTGAAAGTGGTTGTGCATGCAGTAGTACATATCGTACTTCTCTGCAAATGGTGCGCAACGCTTGGCGTTCTCTACAGACATCTCTGAGGTGACACCCTTGGCGCCCATGGCCTTGGCCAACTTGAAGGCGTATTCGATGTCTTCGTCGGAAGAAGCAGAGGTAGGCTGTGTCTTAACGATATGAATGTCGATGCCCAAGTCTTCGAAGCGCTTACGTACTTCCTCTACCTTGTTCATGTCAAGATTGTTGCGGAAGTCGCTATAGGCTTTCTGGAAATCGGCCAATTGCTTCTTCTCATCGTCTGTCATGACCTCCATGATACCTGCGCCACTGGACATGGCCCTGTTTCGCTGCTCCTCAGTGAGACGGGCGAATACGGATGCATAGAGACTCATCATAGGACTTTCTGGGGCTCCCAAAGCGGTCTCCAGGTCATTGCCCATCAGTTCCAGATTACTCACGCCTGCACGACGGCAGTAGTCTAAGAGGTTCTCGAGTCCGCCTGGCATGTCACGCCAACTGTAGGTGATGACACCTATATGTACACCACCAAAATCAGAGTTCACTTTGCCATCTGCAGCCTTGGCTGTTGGCTTAGCAGCTTCACCAGCACAAGAGGCTAATGAAGGCATCAGTGCCATGCCTGCAAGGGCTGAGGCACCCATTCCAAAGAATTTTCTTCTGTTCATTTTTTCAATAATTAAGTCATAAATCAATTTTTGGTATTGCAAATATAGGACAAAAAAAACTTTTATGACAATTATTTTGCTTATCTTCGCATAATAAATCGAAATATTGATGATTAAACGTTGGCTTTACAATGCGCGCTCTTTCGCAGCGCCTCAGAATCTGATGCCAAGTATCTTGGCGGTAGTGCTGGCCATTGGCCTGCCTGGTTTTAATATATGGTTGGGCCTGCTGGCTGTGCTGGGGGTATGCCTGGTGCATCTGGGTGGTAATCTGCTGGATGATTATTTCGACTGGCAGGATGAGCTGCTCTCCTACCGTGAGGACTTGCGCAAGGAGGGTGAGAAGGCGTTTACGGACAAGTATCCTTATATGCGCGACGGCTCTACCACGGTGCCACAACTGCGTAACGCGATCTGTGTGTTCTTCGGACTGGCGTTTCTCTGCGGACTGATTATCTGGTGGGCACGTGGGTTCGACAGTTGGATTCTGGGCATCGCGCTGGTGGCTGCCTTGCTGTGCTACTTCTACTCGGGTCCTCCCTTCAAACTGGGTTTCCACGGACTGGGTGAGCTGGTGATAGGTATCTGCTTCGGACCTTGTCTGATTTGTGGGGTGTACCAATCGGCTTGTGGCGGACTCTATACGCCTGAGACGGGGTTTGCATGGCATATCTTCGCACTGGGATGCGCCATTGGTATGTTTGTGACGAATATTCTCTATACGCACTCGTTCGTGGAGCGCCATGTGGATGAGGTGTCGCACAAAAAGACACTGGCAGTGCTGCTGCGTACGGATGTGGCAGGACTGACGGCTTATGCCATCTTCCTCTTCGTGCCTTTTATCTTAGTGCTGCTGTGCGTGGCAATGGACTTCATCCATTGGGCATACGCCTTGGTGTGCCTGATGCTGCCTCAGGCCTTCTGGCTGATGTGGGCGATGATTCAGTTTGCGAAGGACAAGGAGGTGGCTACGGAGCATCCGCATCGGTGGCTGGGGCCTATGGACAACTGGGAGCAGGTGGAGCCTGAGAACCGTTACTACTTGCTGCGCTGGTACACGATGCGCAACATCAATACGGGCTTCTGCTTCATCCTGGCGATTGTGAAACTGGTTTTATTCTTTATCTGATATGATACAGGCGTTCAAGCAACTATCGTACTTGGCGGGGTGGCAAATGCGCGCCATGATGGGCAGGCGCACGCCTCTGCAGTCGGTGATCTTCATCCTGGATCAGTGCAACCTGCGCTGCAAGCATTGCTCTGTGTATGCTATCTCTAAACCACGCATCAAGACGATGCAGGCGATACGTGAGGAGCTGGAGGACTGCTACAAGATGGGCTCGCGCTTCGTGGATTTCGAGGGGGGTGAGCTGTATCTGTGGAAGGATCAGACGGCGGATGGCAGGACGCTGGACATCAATGATGTGATAGACATGGCGCACGAGATAGGTTTCTGGAACGTGACCATTACCACGAATGCACAGTTGCCTTTCGTGGGTACGCATGCCGATCAGGTGTGGGTATCGATGGATGGTGTGGGTGAATGGCACGACGAGATTCGTGGGAAGGGGGCTTTCGAGCGCTTGAAGAAGCACATCGCCCAGTATGGCGCGGAGCAGAAGAAGGTGATGGGACACAAGGCGCCGCTCTGCGTGAACATGGTGGTGAACTGTCTGAACTATAAGAACCTGGAGGGGTCGTTGGAGTTTGTGAGGAGTAATCCGAACATCGACCAGATTTCTGTGAATTTCCACACGCCTTTTGCTGAGACGGAGGAACTGTTTTTGGATCCTGACATTCGCAATGCGCTGATCGACAAGCTGCTGAAGTACAAGCAGAAGGGGTATCCCATCATGAACTCTTATTCTGGATTGAAGGCCATGAAGATGGTGAATGGCAAGACGGTATGCACGGATGAGTATTGCTGGATTACAAATTTTATCTTCTCTGATGGCAGTCGCTCTCCGAAGTGCATGGGTTATACGCACCATGTGTGTGATCGCTGCGGATTCTCCATGGGGGGCGAGATGTATGCCGTGCGCCACTTCAAGCCTGACACGCTGTTCAGCGGTCTGAAGCTGAGGATGTGAGAATGCGTTTCTGGCGATAAGCTCTGGCACTCTTCCCACGCATGCGTGTGAAGAACTTGTGGAACGAGGCCGTGGAAGCGAAATGTAGGCGATCTGCGATCTGTGCCACTGATAGGCTTGAGGAGGTGAGCAGCCAGGTGGCTTCTGTGGCGAGCATCTGATTAATGTACTCTACCACGGTGGATCCCGTGACTTGCTTGACGATGCGTGAGAGGTAGGTGGTGGAGATATGAAGAAGGTCTGCATAGTAGCCAATATCGTGGTGATCTACGTAATGCTGGCGCACCAGTGTATAGAATGAGATAAAAATGTCTTCTGTGCGACGCGAGATAGGATTGGCATTCAGGGCGTGCTCCTGCATGTCGATCAGATCGAGGATAAAGACGGAATAGAGCATCTCCAGTGTCTCATCAGTGAAGATGGTGGGACGGGCAATGTGATTCATCATCGAACGCATATCAGCATTCAATCGGGCAGCATCGTCAGCACTGAGTGTGAGCTTGGGTTTGCCCGACTGTAACAAGGGGTGAAACGAGGCACGGATCAGGTTTCTGAAAGCAGGGGTTTCATAGGTGGCTTGCTCATCTACCAGCAGCACCAGGGAGCGATAATCATCACTCACGGATAGGATGCGCACAGGATAGCCTGGCATATAAACGTAGAGGTCGTTGGCAGAAAAGGCTATCTGCTGCCCATTGTTTTCCAACAACAGGGCGCCACTAAGTACCAACGTGAAGGTGTAGCATGCCAACGTGTCTTGAAGTTGGTTGGTAAGCAGCGTGCGCTGCGCATTGCTCTCAGCACAAGCAAATCGGCCGTTCCAGATTTCATCAGTGTGGTGCGGGCCTACCGTTTGATATGCTTCTGTCAGATTATACATGCCACAAAGATAGCACTATTTCTGATAGGTTGTTTCGTTTGGGATAACTTTCTTTCGCTTTGAGATTTTGTAAGCAGGGGGCTTTAAACTAACTTTGCAAAAACGTTTAACCAACAATTTTTGACAGTATTATTATGGATGCAAAGAAATCAATCGAAGCACTGCAGTTCTTCGCAACAGGACTGACTGAGGGTGCATTGGTACACAAGTTGCAAGGACAGATTTTCAAGTCTGCGGGTTTCTCAAAGCTTGGTCAGAAATACATCGACCACTTCTCTGAGGAGATGGAATGGGTAGAGAAGTTCAATGATCGTATTCTGGACTTAGGTGGTGAAATTAAGGCAGAAGGTGCCAAGAGCCGTGCGCTCATAGCTAATCCTATCGACTATATCAAGGAAGACCTGAAGATTCAGGAGGCTGGCGTGGATCTGCTCTATAAGTGCATGGAAACGCTGAAGGATGATCCTACCACCTATGATATTATGAAGGGGTATCTGAAGGACGAGGAAGAGGATCTCTACTGGAGCCAGAATGCTGTGGAGCTCATCGAGTGCATCGGTGTGCAGAACTGGCTGATCACTCAGTTATAAATCACTACAACCAATCTATTAACCTTTTATATTTATTTTCATGAAAGAGAAAGTTTTACAGGCTATGCGTGAAGCTGGGAAACCAGTTTCTGCAGGTGACGTAACCAAGGCACTGGGTGCCGATCGTAAGGAAGTGGACAAGGCATTTGCGGAGCTGAAGAAAGAGGGAGCCATCGTGTCTCCTGTACGCTGCAAGTGGGAACCAGCAAAGTAATTCAGACTATGGAAATCAAAGCTGTTAGAATGTTCGACGGTGGTTTTATGAACCAGTCGTTCGCCTTTGGCGGTAAAGAAGGAAAAGCTGCCTTCGATGAACAGATTATCTATCGCAGTAGTCTGCAGAACTTCCTTATCGACACGGGTGAGGAGGTAATCCTGGTGGATACGGGTTTCAAGAACGGTTTTCCTGCACCATCCAAAAAACTGGGTGCCCCACTCTACATGGGTGAAAAGGTGGCCGACTATATGGAGGCGTTTGCTGCACTGGGTTACAAGCCTGAGCAAGTGACGAAGATACTGGTTACCCATAAGCACAACGACCACTCTGATGCGCTGCAGTACTTCCCCAACGCAAAGATTTACATAGGTCCTGAGGATGCGGATGCCATGAAGTTAGAAGGCGCGAATATCGTGTGTGCCACCTATGAGGATGGCTCCTACTACAACTTCCCCAAGACTGTGAAAATCAGCGATAAGATTCGTTTTATTGAAGCGAAGGGACACACAAAAGGCAACAGCATCGTGATTGTGGAAGACGGGGATTTATTCTACCTTTTCCATGGGGATGTGACCTACTGTGATGCTGCCTTGAAGGCCAATAAGCTGAGTATCGTCTTTGAGGACAAGGAGGCTGCACGTGAAACGCTGGATCGGGTGCGTGAGTTCGTCGCCAATCATCCTACCGTTTATCTTTCTACCCATTGCCCTGAAGGCTATGAGAATCTGGAAATGAAACGCGTAATGAAGCTGTAAACAAATTGTAAAAAGCTTGTTGGAATTGGCCAAGTCCTTAAAAAAGAACTTGGCTAATTCTTTTATTATACTTATCTTTGTCGGCAGATTATTTAATTTTATAGTATGAAACCCTACAAATTTGCTCCATACCT
This sequence comes from Bacteroidaceae bacterium, assembly GCA_017650045.1. Classification (GTDB taxonomy): domain Bacteria; phylum Bacteroidota; class Bacteroidia; order Bacteroidales; family Bacteroidaceae; genus Bacteroides. The sequence continues at coordinate 36,108 of JAGCFP010000048.1, forward strand.
GAAGACCACCATTTGGGGTGGTTACCAAATCGCTCCTTTCAAAGGCATCTATACTGCCCAGCCAAATATCGGTGAGAGTTGGGAAATCAGTGGCGTTCCTGGCCATGAAAGCGTGGCCATCGATCGTGGCGTAATCAACGATGTGGACCTTGGTCTGAACCTTACCCAACTGATCGACAAGTACAAAGGTTTGCTGGTGGGTGAAAGGATTTATAAGAAGTTTGGCAACCGTTTCCCGCTGTTGGTGAAATTCATCGACTCCCGTCAGGATCTTTCCATACAGGTGCACCCTAACGACGAACTGGCTCAGAAGCGTCATGGATGCAACGGAAAGACGGAGATGTGGTATGTGATCAAGAGTGATGTGGGTTCTAAAATCTATTCTGGACTGAAGGAAAGCATCACGCCTGAGCAATACGAGCAGATGGCTACTGCTGAGCCTATCAACGGGCGCTCACAGATGATGGACGTAATCGCTTGTCATGAGGCGCATCAGGGCGACCTTTTCTTCTTGCCTGCTGGTCGTCTGCATGCCATTGGCGCTGGTACGTTCTTGGCGGAGATTCAGCAGACCAGCGACATCACTTATCGTGTGTACGACTATGGGCGTAAGGATGCTCAGGGGCATCCCAGACCGCTCCACATCGAGGAAGCAAAGGAGGCTATCGACTATCAGGTATGGCCTGAATATCGTACCAGCTACGACTCTACACGTCCTATCTCAGAGCTTATCAACTGCCCCTACTTCAACGTGAATCGTGTGGTGGTACAGGTGGCGCAACAAGTGGATCTGCATTCAGACTCCTTCGTGGTGGCCATGTGTCTGTGGGGCGAAGCCAACATCAACGGTATCAAGGTGCGCCAAGGAGAAACCTTGCTGGTGCCTGCCAGTGAGAACATCCTGTACATCTTTGGTAACGCGACCCTCCTGACTGCAACGATGGGATAAATCGAGCAGGGATAGCAAATGACCAACTTATCGTGGAATTAGAGCAACGGTGTTTGCCCTAAACGCTCTATCTTTGCAGCATGAAATATTATTTAATTGATAAAGATGAAGAATATTAACTTAAACCTCCTTTCTGGAGTGTTGGCAGCAGGACTGACTGCCTGTTCTACTGGCCAACAGGATTTCAATGAAGACTGGGAATTTTGGAGCGACAGTCAGTCAGAACGTCAGGTGGTGGACCTGCCTCATGATGCCATGCAGACAGAGACACGTAGTGCGGATGTGCCTGAGGGTCGTCACAACGGCTTTTATCCTGGCAACATGTATCACTATGAGAAGACATTCAACACCTCTGCTGACATGCTGCAGAAGCACGTGACCCTGAAGTTTGATGGCGTGTATCGCAACAGTAAGGTGCTGGTGAACGGACAGGAAGCTGGGGGCTATCTCTATGGCTATATGCCTTTCGAGGTGTGCCTGGATGGATTGCTGAAAGCTGGCGAGAACGTGATCCGTGTGGATGTGGACAACTCTGAGATGCCCAACAGTCGCTGGTACAGTGGCGCTGGTATCTATCGCCCTGTGACGCTCTGTGTGCAGGAGAAAGACTATATAGAAGAAGTAAGAATCAGTACACTTTCCATCGCTCCTGCAAAGGTGGCTGTGCAGACCTCTCATCAAGGGGGTGAAATCAGCGTAAGTATCTTTGATGGAAATGCCAAGGTGGCTGAAGCTGAGGGCGACAAAGTGGAGCTCACTGTGGATGGTGCCAAGCTGTGGAGTGCTGAGCATCCGAATCTCTACACGGCTGTGGTAGAACTGAAGAAGGATGGTAAGACGATCGAGGTGCAGGAGAAGCGCTTTGGCATTCGTCAGATCAGTTGGAATGTGCAAGATGGTCTGCTGGTGAATGGCGAGAAGGTACTGCTGAAGGGTGGCTGCATCCATCACGACAATGGTGTGCTGGGAGCTGCTGAGTATAAGGATGCCGATCTGCGTAAGGTGGGTCTTATGAAGCAGTATGGTTTCAATGCCCTACGTATCTCACACAACCCTGCTTCTGAGGCTCTGCTGGAGGCTTGCGACGAACTGGGTATGTATGTGATGGATGAACTGTGGGACATGTGGTACATCACCAAGACGCAGTACGACTATAGCAACTACTTCCGTGCCAACTATCAGGAGGATCTCCGTCGCTTTGTAGCGCATGACTTCAATCACCCCAGCGTGATCATGTACAGCATTGGCAACGAGGTAGGTGAGCCTGCGCAGGAAGAGGGATTGGCACTGGCAAAGGATTTGATCGCTCGCCTGCATCAGGAAGATGCCTCACGTCCTGTGACCGCTGGTATCAATATCATGATCGTGGGTCTCACAAGTATGGGACAGAACCTCTTCGCAACTGCCAATTCTGCCCAAATGGGTGGACAAGGTCCTATGACCAGTGAGCAGTATAACCAGATGATGGTGGCCTCCAGTGAGGGTATGCTGAATGCTGTGATGTTGCCTATGATGGATACGACGGCCTCTCCTGTACTGGATGCACTGGACATTGCTGGATACAACTATGCCAGCAAACGTTATCCTATGGAAGGCGACCTTCATCCGGAACGTATCATCGTGGGTAGTGAGACCTTCCCATTCCAGTTGGCTGAAAACTGGAAGATGGTGGAAGAACTCCCCTACCTCATTGGCGATTTCATGTGGACTGCTTGGGATTATATAGGTGAGATAGGCTTAGGGTCTTGGTACTATTCTGACGATGCGAATTTTGCCAACAAGGAGTTCCCTTGGCACCTGAATGGTGGGGGCGCGCTGGACATCAACGGTAATCCAACTGGTGAAGCGCTGTTGGCTAAGGCGATTTTCACCAAAGACAACAAGCCTTATATAGGGGTGCAACCGCTGCATAAGGAGCCTCTGATTAAATCGATGTGGCGTGGTACCAATGGTATTCCTTCTTGGAGCTGGCAAGGGTGCGAGGGCATGACAGCCACTGTGGAGGTGTTCACCAGCGCTCCAAGCGTGAAGCTTTACCTGAATGATAAGTTGGTGGGCGAGCAGGAGGTGAAGGACTATGTGGCTACCTTCGAGGTGCCTTACGAGGCTGGTACGCTGAAGGCTGTCACCAGTGGTGGAGAGCAGACGCTGACCTCTGCAACTGGCAAGGTGGGCATTACCATTGCTCCTGAAAAAGAGAGCTACAAGGTGGGTGAACTCATCTATCTGGACATCAACCTTACGGGTGAGAATGGCGAGGTGGAATCAAAGGCGGACCGTGTGCTGAACGTACAAGTGGAAGGCGCCAAGCTGTTGGGCTTTGGCAGTCAGACACTCATCACCACCAACACGTTCCAGAGTGGCACCTACCCCACTGCCTATGGGCGCTCACTGGCTGTGCTGAAGGCTAAGCAAGCAGGCACAGTGAAAGTGATAGTCAGTGGTGAAGGCTTAGATACAGCAACGTGCACCATCAACCTTACAGGTGATAAGTAAACCCACCCCGAATCTCGAAAGTATTGGCTTTCACATTGGGATAGTACTTGTAGTGGGTACGACGATAGAACAACGAGGTGGCAAGGGATAAGCTCCAGCCTTGACGGAGGTCGATCTCCGCCATCGGGCTGATCACAAAAAGACGAGCATTTCCCTTGTCACCTTGTGCGTTCAGATGCAGTAGGTCGACGGTACTGAGGTCTTTCTGCTCATATCCTTTCCAAGTGAACAGATGGAAATACTTGGCATGCAGGATAAAGCGTCCAAAGTTGCTCATCTCCAGATGGGTCTTGGTCTTGATACTGAAACCACTGCCCATGTTATAGTCGCGATCTATCACGTTGTAGTAGTCGCTCTTCGTACCACCCAAGAGGATGCCACTGAGGAATACCCGTTGCTCGATGTGCGCCAATGCTCCCACCTGAGGCAAAGAAAGCACCACACCCGGACCAACGGACGCGGCCTCACTGATGCGATAAGGCGTGAGTGAAGAGCCTTCTTTCACGGGCTTGGAATCATAGTAGTTGAAGTGCTGATAGAAGCCAAACTCTGCCTTGATCTCGTCCTTATCCACCATCTTGAAACTCCACAGGCGTCCCAGCAGATGAAGGCCGTTGATGAAAGGCTGGTTCTTACTCAATCCGAAGGTCACCTCCGCATCGAAGAAGTCGTAAGGCTTGTTCTGCTTTCCTCGATTCAGCACATCGCCATATTCCAGATAGAAATTGATAAACGGGTTATGCTCCCCACGGAACATCGCCCCATTATCTGCCAAGTAGCGATTACCAAAGGTCAAGGAGAAATCGATGGGGAACTGGTTGCGATCATGGTACAGATAATGGTCGTGCTTCACCCTCCAAGCCTGTCCGCTAATGATGCGATTAAATCCCTTCATAGGATCAATGAGGGTGGCAGTAGCTTCACGCAGAAAACGCTGGAAGCCTGTGGCCCGATCATTGAGCACCACATTACTGATGCGGTGGGTAATTTCACCAATGGCGATACCACCCATCGTGGTGGCCATGAGGTCGTTGATGGCAGCAGGCTCACGCTCGCCAAAGAACTCCCACATGAGGGAACCACCCAAAGCGTAGGGAGCCGACTCCCAGAACGTCAGTCCGTTGCTGCGCGCTGAATTATAATAGAGGTTGCCATGATAAGGATGTGCAAACAGATTGGTAGAGAACTGATCATTGTCCCACACAAAGCCATCGCGCAGATTGCGTCCATAGCTATGCAGCGTGGTCTTGGCAAACTCCTCGCCCATCACAAAGCGATCGAAGCTATGTACCAGCGCATTGATGCCTGTGACCTCTGCAGCAGCTACCCAGTAACGCTTACGTGGAGAGGGAGCCAACAAGGTTTCGTCTGTCACTCCAACCTCTTCGTCGTTCCATCTGTACAACAGGTTATTGGTGCCACGCTCCATACGCATGGAGAGTCCGCCCTCCAGAATCAGGCGTTGGCGATAACGCTTGGAATGATGGTAATGACGGGTGTCGCCATAGCCCAAAGTGGCGAAGACCCCTAAACGCTTCGTCAGTTGGTAATCAGCATTGACGCGCACCTGCAGCGAATACAGACGCTCAGGCTTCCCTGCGCTCTCATGCTCGAAAGTCTCTATGTGCTGAAAGCCCACATCCCCACTGAGCGAGAAACGGGGTGAGAGCATGAAATACTGTCCGATGCGATAGGTCAGTGCCCCAGAGAATTTCTTATCAAGGCCCATATAGTGCGTGCCCACGCCAATGATGCTGTAGGTACTGCGATTGCGGTAACGAATGCCCACATTGCCCTTAGAGGCCGTGCCTGCATAAAACAGATAGTCGATGGTGGTATTAGGGTTCACGTTCACCAGTCCCAGTTTATGGGCAATGGTATCACGAGTAATGTTCACCACACCCACCTGCCATCCTTTAGGATGACTCAGTGCCACATTGATCAGTCCGATCTGTGTGCCACTCAGGGAGTCGGCATAGTTGGCAGCACCCAGTTGCAAACCACGCATATAGTCGGAAGAGACATTGAGCAGTGACGAGAACTGTATGCCCAACTCCATGCCTCGCGTGATGTTACTGAGTCCACTTAGCTGAATGCCTTTCAAAGGACCAGCCGACATGTTGGTGAACGTAGAGAGTTGCACGCCCTTAGAAGCTCCTGTGGCGATGGAAGAGATAAGTCCCACCTGCACATGCTTCACGGTGTCTTGAGAGCTCACAATGCCTATAGGGAAACGCTGGGCTTGGGCCACTGCAAACGGAAGCAGTGCCAGCAAAAAGAGGTATGTACGCATAAAAAAGGTTTTCATAACGCTGCGAAGATACGTTTTTTTTTTGCTTTTACACACGATATCCCCCCAATTTATTGTTCAATTTATTACCTTTGCATGAATTTATTTAGGATATGGAGAATAAGGAGATACATCTCAACATCAGTCTGCAGGAAGAGCAGATCCTCGTAGCGTATGATGCAGAAGACAAGCTGGAGGTCTGTGGGCCAACGGTGGCAGACGTGAAGCAGAAAGCTATAGAGGCTGTGCAAGCGCTTTATGGCAAGGACTACCAGGTGAGCTTCAGCTACATCTATGTGGAGGAGGAATATCAGGCGCTCTTCGAGAAAGCCATCGGCCTTATGCTGGAGAAGCATCGCGGACAAAAGGATAAGGCGGGGAAGCCCTATTACGGACACCTTATCCGTGTGGCACAGGATGTCTTCACAGGCAAACGCAAGATCGTGGCGCTGTTGCACGATATCGTGGAGGATACGGATGCCACGCCAGAATTTCTGTTGCAACAAGGATTCCCCTCAGAGATTGTAGAAGCTGTGGAAGCCATCAGTCACAGAGAAGACGAGAGCTATGAGGCGTTCATCAACAGGGTGGCTCAGAATCCGTTGGCAACAACGGTGAAGATCTCCGACCTGGAAGACAATATGGATATCTTCCGCCTGAAAGAAATCACGGAAGAAGACAGGCTCCGCCTTAACAAGTATCTGAAGGCGTGGCGCCAACTGGTGGAGCTGGAGGGTTAGCCTTCACTTCGCAGAGGCTTCCATCTGCTGATAGACTTTCGTGGCATCTACGCTCTGTACGATGCCTCCACACTGATCAATCGCCTGACAAGCGGCCAAAGCTGCACTCTGTCCCAGCACCATAAAGACTGGCTCCATACGGATGCTGCCATAGGCGATGTGGGAAGCTGAGAGGCACACGGGCACCAGCAGGTTTCTACATTCCTCCTCGCGAGGCGTGATGGAGCGGTAGGACACGCGATAAGGTTCCTTGATGCCTATCTCTACGTTGCCTTCATTCTTCACCATCCCTTGAATGACGTAGCGCCCACAGTTGTGCGAATCCATCGTGTAGGCAGCCCACCCAATGTAATCGTCCACTTGCACCCTACTCTCACAGTCGGCTTGTGTCATTACGTAGCGTCCCAGCATCCTGCGACTCTCACGGATGTAGAGCTGAGGGGTAAAGTGGTCGCTGGTGAGGAACTCATCCTTGGGATAGCCCCAACGCAGCATCTCCTGACGTACGTTTTCAGGGATGCGTTCATCATGCCCCACGAAGTAGAGCAAGCCCTTGGTATAGTCCAGATGCTGCTTGGCAATCTCTGCGCGACGCTCATAGCTGGCTGTGGGATAGTCCCAATTTTCCCCAATCACATCCGTAGAGAAGCCCCCACGATTATTGATGTCCGTCTTATGGTTAGGCATACGGCTCCAGATGAAGATATCCTCCAGTCCTCTGTCTGTGAAAGGAGCACGCTCTTTCATACGGATCAGCAGTTCGTATTTCGTAGGGTCGTAGTTCTCAGGCTCTGTGATGGGAATCAGATTGTCAGGATCATCCGTCAGCGTGATGCGATAGTTGTACGCCTGAATGTGCTTGTCGCCCTGTCCAGGCAACATAGGTTCTCCTGGAAGGATACCATAGAGCAATCCGCTTGAAGGATCGCCTTTCACCACCCAGGGATCCACATAGTCGGGAAACTGGTGATGAAGCGACCAGAACGACCCATTCCACGTCTCGCCATATACCTCATTGCCCTCACGTCCAGTGGTAAAGCTCACGTTGCTGTTGGCCATCAGGTCACCCTCATAAGAGCAGTCGATGTACTCCTTCGCCCAAATGGTAATATTGGTATTTTTCGAAGGGTGCTTGCTATCCTCCACCACGATGTATTTTATCACGTTGTTCTCCATCTGCACACTGAAGAGGCGATGGTTGTAGAGCACCTTCACCCCAGCCTCATCGATGTATTCCTGATAGATTTGGAGCGCCACCTTAGGCTCGAAGGCGAAGTGCATCTCCGAAGTGCCGTAATACTCTCCTATGCGCTTGTAGAAGTTGTAAGTATAACCCTTCATGATGTAAGGATTACCGATGTCTGTGGCACCCAAGCCACCAGTGGTGAGTCCGCCAATACGGTCGGTTGGCTCCACCAACAGTACGCTCTTACCTGCCTTACGGGCCGTGTAGGCAGCCATCACTCCAGAGGAGGTTCCGCCATAAATACAGATATCGACTGTCTCAACGGCATAGGTGCTCATCGCAGCGACCAATGCCAGCAACCATAGGAAAATCTTCTTCATAGTTTCTACGTATTGATAAAAGGTTTTCAAATATAGCAACAAAAAATCGAATGGCGCACCTTTATCTGACAAAAAAGTGATATCTTTACGCGAAAATAAAGAAAGGTACAGAAAATGAAAGATATGTCTTATAAGATAGTGAGCAGCGAATACCTCATCAAACGCCCTTGGCTCACTGCCCGTCGCGATAAGGTACAGTTGCCCGATGGAAGAATAAACCCTGAGTATTATGTGCTGGAATACCCCACGTGGATCAACGTGATAGCCATCACTAAAGAGGGACAGATGGTGCTGGTGCGCCAATATCGTCACGGGTTGCAACGTACCAACTTCGAGATTGTGGCAGGCTGTATGGAAGAAGGCGAACAGCCCATCGATGCTGCTAAGCGCGAACTGATGGAGGAAACGGGCTTTGGTGGTGGCGAGTGGCAGGAAATCATGCAGCTTTGTGCCAACCCCAGTACCACCAACAACATGACGCACAGCTTCCTGGCGAAGGGTGTGGAGCGTATCAGCACCCAGCATTTAGATGCGACAGAAGACATCGAGGTCTATCTCTTCCCTCAAGAAGAGGTGCGCCAGATGCTGGAGCGTGGCGACTTTGTTCAAGCCCTGATGATCGCTCCGCTGTGGAAGTATTTCTCCGTGCTGGCGTAAACTGTCTTTTGCAGATGCACACACGAACACTTTTTCCTGTGCGTAGCCGCAAATTTTCCTTGGCGTAGGAATTATTCGTCAACAGAAACGGGGGGATTGGTGTAAAAACTGCTTGGCTATTGAACTAAACGCGTTAGCTTTGCCTCACAAATCAAAATAACGCAAATGAAAACAAAGAACAATCAATTCACAATCGGGATATTATTCCTGTCAATGAGCCTATTCTGTGCAACCCCATCAGTGCTGGCACAGGATATGGTAACAGCCGTTGGTAACGACGGTTTAGAGAAAACAGTGAGCTACGATGTGGCCAAATTTACAGACGTGCGCGACAAGAAACTGGAGGACGTGATGAAGAAGATGCCTGGTCTCACAGCAATGGAGAGAAACGGGTCAACATCCTTCATGTATAATGGTATGTACGTAGAAAAAATCTATGTGAACGGACTCGATATGCTGGAGGGCAACTATGCCCCTGTGTATAATATGAAGCCTGAAGACGTGGAACGACAGGAATTCACGGAGAATCATGTGGGCATCAAGGTGATGAAGGGCGTGCAATATAGCGACAATGCTGCCATCAATGTGGTGCTGAAAGAGCATGCGCAGTCTAAGTGGACGGGCTCCATCAAAGGCGGACTGGGTGTTACCCCTCTTTTGATGAACGCTGATGTGAATGCCTTGAACATCGGACAGAAGATGCAAACCACCGTGCTGCTGAAGGCCATGAGACCTATCAGTCTTTCAGCAATTCCATAGAGCATTTCATTCCTATCTATGTGCTCTATTTCCTTAACTACTACCTGTTAGTTCCACGTTATTACAACAAGCAGAAACCTGTCTTCATTGCAATCAACGTCGTTCTGAGTTTGCTTTTCACTTTCGGATATGAGGTCATAGACGATGGTTTCTTCTGGAGAGACAGGCATTTCAATGCCTCCAGATTCTTCTTCTCTTTTGCTTTTGAAGCTGTGATGTATCTACTGGCTGCTGCCTGTGCCTTAGCTGTGCGCTCTATCATGCGCCTGAACCATGTGGAACTGCAGCTGAAGGAGTTGAAACAACAGAATGCAGAAGCTGAGTTGGTGTGGCTGAAGAACCAACTGAATCCGCACTTCCTCTTCAACACGCTGAACAACATTTCGAGTCTGGTGCAGATTAATGCAGACGATGCACAAGACAGCATTACTGAGCTCAGCGACCTGCTACGCTATGCCCTCTATGAGACCAACAAGCCCGTTGTAGCGCTGGCTGATGAGGTGGACTTCATGCATAACTACGTGCAACTGATGAAGCTGCGTTGCAGCGATAAAGTGCAGGTAGAGACCCACTTTGAGGTACCCTCAGAGCCCGTCTTCATCGCTCCGATGATTTTCATCTCTGTGCTGGAGAATGCCTTCAAGCATGGAGTGAGCTCACATGAAGCCTCATTCATCAAGGCGACCTTAAAGGTTGTTGACGGACTAATTACTTTCACTTGTGATAACACCAATTTCCCAAAGAAGGCAGATGCAACTACAGGGAAAGGCGTAGGCATAGAGAACCTCCAACGCAGGTTGCAACTACTCTACCCACACAGGAACCAGTATGTTTACGCTCTGAAAGACGGTGTGTATCATGTAGAAATCAGCTTAAAAACTTCATAAATCATGGAACCTATCAGATGCATGGTCATAGACGATGAGCCGCTGGCTGCTCATCCGAAGGTTATCAAGAGGCTTTTAACACTTACCTGAAAGCCAACCAACCCTAACAAAAAGAGGCAGCTCTTCGCTGCCTCTTTTGCTTTCTATTAGAGAAAAATCACTTGGCTTCGATGGTGTTCTTACCACCCTTCAGTTGATAGGTCTTACCTGCCCAAACCAAGGTGCCAGATACACTTTCAGGCAGCTCAATGTCGGCCTTCAGGGTGGAGCCGTTGCGCTGATAGTTCACCTTGATATTACCCTGCGGATGTGGCATCGTGCCACCAATCTTCTGGATATC
>JAGCFP010000049.1 GCA_017650045.1 Bacteroidaceae bacterium
GAATTAGTTATTACTGGTCATGAGAACGAGATGGGACATACCATAGATAATCGCGAAGCTTACTGGATGAGTTATATGAAGTTGGATGAATTAGGGTATCCATATTCGCTTATGACTTGGGGAGAGGCTTATCATTACAATCGGGCACGATTGTAATGATGATTCAAAAATTCAAATATGCAAAAATATAATTCAACTCTATACATTCTTTCATTTTTTATTTTTTGCAAAATTAATTGTAGTTTTATGCTGGGCACCTGCGTCTAATAAACAGAAAAACGAAACAAAAAGATGGATGCATTAGAACAACAATTCGCACAAATGGTCAGAGAACATAAGACCACGATTTACACCGTGTGTTATATGTTCTCCAAAGACGAGGATGAGGTGAACGACCTCTTTCAGGAGGTACTTATCAACCTATGGAAAGGCTATGAGAGCTTCAAGGGACAGAGTGACATAAAGACGTGGATTTACCGCGTAAGCTTGAACACCTGCATCTCGATAGACCGCAAGAAGAAGAGCCGCAAGAAGGCGGAAGTGGGCATGGGCGTCAGCCTGCTCAGTGAGGGAGGTGAAAACTCAAAGCAAATCCGGATGCTTCATGAGCGTATCAACCGACTGGAGATCTTTGATCGTGCCATCATCTTGCTGTGGCTGGAGAATCAGAGCTATGAAGAGATAGCTGCCATCGTGGGAATCTCTGTGAAGAATGTGTCTGTCCGTTTGCTTCGCATCAAGAAAAAGTTGATGGAAATGTCTAATGATTAAAACTACAAAATTATGGAAGAGAATATGGAATTACAGGAAATGCGTGAACAGTTGGAACTGCTTAAGGCGCAGGTGGCAAAGCAGCAATTGATAAACGACCTCAATGTGAGGAAAATGGCTAAGGACAAAGTGTCGAAGTTGAAGTTCAAGTTCTGGTGGAAATTGGCGATCTGCCTTTTCGGAATAGTCTATTGCCCTTGGGCGTTCAGAGAGATTATGGGCGCAAGTATAGGATTCTCATTGGTCACAGTGGCTTTCCTCGTATGTGCTTTCATCTTTGAGATAATCACGCACAGGGACTTGTGGAGTAGCCACTTCTATTCCAACATGGCCGACTTCAGTCGTCGGATGCTGCGCATCAAGAAGCTGAATGCTCTGTGGTTCAAGTGGGGTATGATCTTTATTTTCCCGTGGTTTGCCTGGTTCATCTATGAGGTTTATAAAGTTTCTATCTATGAATATCAATGGGTGGCTATCGCTGCAGGAGGCATCGTTGGTGGTCTGATAGGTTTTGCTATTGGCTATAGACTTTATAAAACAGAACAGGATGCCTTGCAAGAACTGTCAGAGCAAGTGGAAGGATTGCAGGAAGAATAGAAGAATTGTAATTGTCGTTATAGTCCCCTCCCCAAAGGAGGGGATTTTTTTGTAACTACAAAAATTGGAAATATCGGAAGAATGTCCTATTTTTGACCAAAATTGGTATAAGAAATAGGATTGGGATGATAAAAGGTCTAAGGTATATATGCTTGATAGTGAGCTTGCTCTTATTAGGGCAGACAAGTCTCTATGCACAGTTGTTCTTATCGCAGCGTGACAGAGATATAGAAGGTGGTCTGTACTATAATGAGGGCGTTTATATCCTATCCAATTACTCAGGATCTTCATTAGAAAGCTTTTCGTTGGATGAACTGCTTCAGCGTAATGTGGAGGCCTTCTATTTCTATCTGCGCAAAGACTCTTCAAGCAATGCTCTAATGTTGCGCAATCCCAACGGGAGCTTCACGCCATTCTCAGAGGCTCTGGCTTCTGTGAGGAAAGCCTTAACAGATAATAGTAAATCTGTGATTACCTTGTTCTTAGATTGTGTGGTAGAGGCAGACATGGTGCAGGCATTCAGCGAAATAGGTTTGCTGAATTACATTTATGAGTATGATAGCCGTACAGGTTGGCCTACACTGAAGAACATGATGGATTCTGATAGGAGATTAGTTCTTTTCGAGGTGCAGCATCATCTGAATAGCCCTTCGTGGATGAATAATCTGACAGACCATGTTGAGAATGTGGATGCTGACTGGGGGGTGAGCACGCCTGCAGTAGAGTCGTTTGACGACCGTTTGAAGAAGAGTCTGTCACTCTATACTGGTTTGAAGTATCTGGAGAATACCATGGGTGAGGATGAAATATATGATATGGCACGCTATTCTCCTTACTTGATTGAAAATTTTAAAAGGGCTTGGATCAGGGATGGAATAATACCAAATTTTGTCTTGGTAAATCGCTACTATTCTTGGGTGAATACTACCATAGCTTCGTTCAGGAACTTAAGCATTATGTCGGGCATAGTTACCTATAACGGTGAATTACTGAACTATGTGAATTGGGAAGGTCTCTCTAATTATACGACAGGTAAATTCACTCTGCCTTTGGAAGCTAATGGTGAGATAGAACTGGTGCCATCGAGTCCTGGGTATACCATCACTCCAGAGAAAATGCGAATGGAAAGTAATGGTAGCAGACGTTTCTTTATAGGAGAATTTAGGGCAAAACCTATTCCATTTATTCAGAATCTGGAACTAAATCTTCCTTTGAATGGCTCAGCAAAAGACGACTCTAAGAATCATTATGTCATAACAGCACGTGGTGTGGAGTTTGGCTTAGATCCCGCCAGAGGGGAAGTGGCCTCATTTGAAAACTATATGCGCATAGACCTGCCTACTTCATCGGAAATCAAGATGAGAGACCATGATTTCACAGTTGGCGTATGGCTAAAAATTCCTAAGTATCTGGAGGGTAAAACCGATTATTGTGTACTGGGGTCCAAAAACAACGCTTATCAGCAAGGACTTCATTTCCTTATAAGAAATCACAAACCTTACATGGGCTTTTTCAATAACGACCTGCATGGGAATACTGACATAGAAGCGGGTAAGTGGTACCATGTAGTTTGGAGATACAATAAACGCAATGGGGAGCAGGCGATCTTTGTGAATGGTAAATTAGATGCAATCGCTTTGGAACGTCCTGCCTATCTTGGCAATGATAGTCTATATGTAGGTTATGTAGATTTCAGTCAGTCGGCTTATTTCGAGGGTAATCTCAGTGGGTTTAATGTCTGGTCGCGTGTCTTAAGTGATAAGGAGATCTTGGCTCTTAACAGTCAGATAGTGGACTTCAATGCCAGTCCTATGGACAATTTGAATAAGTGGCTTTTGATAGGCCTGTTGATAGCTGTCGTGGCATTGGTGTATGTTGCCTATCGATTCTATAAGCATCGGAGAGCAGTGAAAGCAGGAGACTCCCTTTCAGGCATCAGTGGATTGGCGAAAATAGAGGAGGATAAGGAGCATTTGAAAAATATTATCCGTCTGTTTGGTGAATTTCTGGTTATCGATCGTAATGGAGAAGATATTACGGCACTATTTACACCTAAAATCAAGCAGATATTCCTGCTGATTCTTCTTTATTCCTCACGTGGAGGACAGGGCATTTCTGGGAGTGAGTTGGCTGAACATATTTGGGGAGATACTGAAGGCAAGAAGATAAAGAGTCTTCGCAGTGTTTCTATTTTGAAGCTCCGTAAGATTTTGGAGCGACTGGATAAAATGGAAGTGCTTTTCAATGCCAATCACTATAGTATTCAGATATCAGAACCGTTAGAATGTGACTATCTGCAATATTTGGATATGTTGCGTGAAAAGCGGGTAACTACCAAAAGGACTTTCGAACAGTTCTATCGTATCCTCAGTCGTGGAGAAATCTTTGAAGGAATGTCATTTGAATGGATGGACGATTATAAGAGTTATGTATGCAATAGTTCTGTGGATGTGATGTCTCGTTTCATTGGGAGCTATTCCATTAAAGACGAATCTGACGTAGTGATACAGATTGCAGAGCAGATTTTATTGAATGATCCTTCTAATGAAGAAGCTTTGAGTTACAAAGTGAGAGCTTTGATGGCGCACAATAATTTTAAGCAGGCACGCTATGCCTATGATAGATTCTGCAATGAATACAAGGCTATGTATGGAGAGTCTTTCGGGCTTTCGTTTGAGCAAATCTCAAGTGAAGAGGGGCTTAAAGATTTGCTGTAATGTCTATCCAGAGGACAAATTTTACTACTAAAGAAAAATATTTTCATAAAACTTCATCTTTTCTTATCATTCTGACTATATGCATGTTAGCTATTAGTCAGAGGGCAAATTAGTCTTGTATTAGTCTTCTGTTTGCTCCTTTTTTATATAAGGTTAATTGCTTATTTATAAATAATGTTTATATTTGTAGTGCCTAATGGGCAAACTATATCTGTAAAGATTATAGCTTAACATATTATTTAACTATTAGTAACTTTAAATTTATGGAACGTAGAAATTTCCTAAAGACGATGGGTGCTGCTGCAGCATTTACCATTGTTCCGCGTCACGTCTTGGGTAACGGTTTCATGGCCCCAAGTGACACTGTTAACCTGGCAGCTATCGGTGTAGGTAGTCAGGGTGGTGGTGATATCCAGAATATCGCTACTCCAGATGTGCCAATCGACAGAACCAAGCAGACTCGCAGAAGAGCTTCTGGAAGTAATGGAAACTATTCTGGAGCTATCCAGCGTCAAGTTCAAAGACGTGCTTCTGACAATATTGTTCAGATGGGTGATGCTGGACGCCAAGAGTTCCACCATGCAAACATTTATGCCATTGCTGATGTTGACTGGGGGTATGCAGGTCACATCATGGCAGGCTATCCTAATGCCAAGAAGTATTACGACTGGCGTGAGATGCTGGAGAAGGATCGCAACAACATTGATGCTGTGCTGATAGGTACTCCAGACCATACACATGCAATTATTGCCTCTCACTTCATGAAAGCTGGCAAGGCTGTGTTCGTAGAGAAGCCTATGGCTAAGACTATTTACGAGTGCCGCTATTTGGCTCAGTTGGCTAAGGAGACAGGCGTAGTTACTCAGATGGGTAATCAGGGTCACAATGTGGAAGGTACTTATCAGACTATTGAGTGGATCAATGCAGGTCTGATTGGTGATGTAACTGAGGTTCACATGTGGTCTAACCGTCCAATGTGGCCACAAGGTTATCTGACCCGTGGTACTGAGCAGCCAATTCCAGAGGACTTCAACTATGATGTATGGTTGGGCCCGGCTCCTTACAAACCATTCAACTTGGGCTTTACACACTTCAACTGGCGTGGTCTGTGGGATTATGGTACAGGTGCTATGGGTGACATGGGTGCTCATACCTTCGATGCTCCTATCCTGGCTCTTGAACTGGGTATGCCTACTAAGATTCAGGCTACTACTTCTCCATTCAATTCAGAATACATTCCTCTCTGCGAGCAGGTTGAATACTACTTCCCTGCACGTGGTAAGAGACCTCCTGTGAAGGTGACTTGGAGCGATGGTGGTATCAAGCCATTCCGTCCAAACGAGTTGGAGCCAGACCGTCAGTTGCGTGAGTGCTTGTACGTAGGTACGAAGGGTATGATCATGCATGGAACCCACGGTGCTTCTCCTGAGTTGATCCCATTGAGAAAGAACTTCAAGGAGCCTAAGAAGGCCTTGGCACGTCCTGACAACATCTATGTGGACTTCATTAACGCTATCAAGGAAGGTCGCAAGGCTAAGAACGACTTCGAGATCGCTTCTAAGTTGACCGAGATCATGCTGCTGACCAACATTGCCGTGCTGTCACAGCAGATTAATACTACGCTGGAGTATGATGCAGAAAAGATGCAGATTACCAACCTGCCTGAGGCTAACCAATACTTCAAGTCTGAGTATCGTCAGGGCTGGAGCTTGGCATAATTTTGTATTAACCCGTTTAAAAAAGAACAATATGGAAAAGAATATAACACGCAGAAGCTTCCTGAAAACTGCAGGTGCTGCTGCTGCATTCACTATCGTTCCACGCAATGTGTTGGGTATGGGCTATCAGGCCCCAAGCGACACAGTGAATCTGGTTGCCATTGGTGTAGGTAATCAGGGTGGTGGCGATATTCAGAACATCGCTACTCCAGATGTACCTATTAATAGAGGTGGTCTCCCAGGTATGATATCAGAGCCATACGCAGGACTGACTCCTCCACGTCAGGCTCCTCGTGCTTCTGACAGTCCTATTCAGATGGGTGATGCAGGTCGTCGTGAGTTCCACCATGCCAACATCTACGCTATCTGTGATGTGGACTTTAATTATGCTGCACGTATCATGAACGGCTATCCAAAGGCTAAGAGATATCATGACTGGCGTGAGATGCTGGAGAAGGATCGCAACAACATTGATGCAGCCCTGATTGCTACTCCAGACCACAACCATGCTATCATCGCATCTCACTTCATGAAGGCTGGCAAAGGTGTATTCGTGGAGAAACCTATGGCTAAGACCATTTATGAAACTCGTTACTTAGCCCAGTTGGCTAAGGAAACCGGTGTGGTAACCCAGATGGGTAACCAGGGCCACAACGTGGAAGGTACTTACCAGACCATCGAGTGGATCCAAAGCGGTCTGATCGGAGATGTAACTGAGGTTCACATGTGGTCAAACCGTCCATTCTGGAAACAAGGCTTCTACGAGCGTCCTGCTGAAGAGGTTGTTCCTGAGGACTTTGATTATGATACTTGGTTGGGTCCGGCTCCTAAGAAGCCTTACACTGCCGCTACTACTCATTTCTCTTGGCGTGGTCTGTGGGATTATGGTACAGGTGCTATGGGTGACATGGGTGCTCATACCTTTGATGCT
Source organism: Bacteroidaceae bacterium (assembly GCA_017650045.1). GTDB lineage: Bacteria > Bacteroidota > Bacteroidia > Bacteroidales > Bacteroidaceae > Bacteroides. The sequence goes on from JAGCFP010000049.1 coordinate 6,735, forward strand.
CCTATCCTGGCCCTGAAACTGGGTATGCCAACCAAAATCCAGGCAACCACAACTCCGTTCAATAAGGAGTATCTGCCTAAGTGCGAGTATGTAGAGTATCAGTTCCCTAATCCAGATCCTAAGAAGAAGAATCCTATCAAGGTAACCTGGAGCGATGGTGGTATCAAGCCATTCCGCCCAGCTGCTTTGGAGGCCAACCGTCAGTTGCGTGAGTGCTTGTACATTGGTACTAAGGGCATGATCATGCATGGAACTCACGGTGCTTCTCCTGAGTTGGTTCCTGCCGATCCTAACTTCGTGGCTCCTGCCAAGACGTTGGAGCGTCCAGATAATATCTATGTGGACTTCATCAACGCTATCAAAGAAGGTCGCAAGGCTAAGAACGACTTCGAGATTGCTTCTAAGTTGAACGAAATCATGTTGCTGACCAACATCGCAGTGGTATCTCAGCAGGTTAACACAACGCTTGAGTACGATGCAGCCAACATGAGAATCACCAACTTGCCAGAGGCTAACGATTACTTCCACTATCAGTATCGTGATGGCTGGTCATTGGCATAATGTGTATTTTTAATGGATTAAAGATATGGATAAATCAAGAAGACAATTTTTGGGACTGTCTGCAGCAGCTTTGGCTGGTGTGACTTTGGTTCCTTCATTGGTATCATGTAAGGGTGCTGAGAAGGCTGCTCCTGCAGCTGCATCTGATGGTAAGCCTAACTCAAACTTTGCTGGTGTGCGATTTGGTACGATCACCTATAGTTGGCGTGATATGCCAATGAACTTGGAGAATCTGATTAAGTATTGCCGTCAGGCTAATGTTAGCTATTTGGAGTTAATGGGTAGCGACCTTGAAGCTTGCCTTGGTGCTCCTGAGAATCCAACTATGCGTATCATGCAGGCTGCTATGGCAGCTCAGGCTCAGCAGCGTCCAGCTGCTCCTGCAGCAGGTCAGCGTCCTGGTGGTGCTCCTGGTGGAGCTCCTGCTGGTGCTCCAGCTGGTGGCCCTGGTGGATTCCGTCGTCCTTCTTTCACTCCTGAACAGCAGGCTGAGATTGATAAGTACAACCAAGACATGGCCAACTTCCGTAACAATATGGATTATGGCAAGGTGGAGGAAGTGCGTAAGCGTCTCGAGAGCGAAGGCATTTACTGTCCAATCGTGAAGACTGAACCTTCTCGTCAGACAACTGAAGAGGGTATGGATTATGCCTTCAAGTTGGCAAAGGCCATGGGTGCTGTAGGTGTTTCTGATGAATTGTCTATGGATTCTGCCAAGAAGGTTGCTCCATTCGCAGAGAAGCATGACATGTACTATATATTCCACAACCATATGCAGTATGCTACTGAAGAGTGGAGTGCAGGTCCAGATCCTGTTTTGGCTATTTCTCCAAAGATTATGCTGAACTTCGACTCTGGTCATTACTTTGGTTCTACTGGCAAGCATCCTGTTGACTTCATCAAGAAGTATAAGGATCGCATTGTCCATCTGCATGTGAAGGACAAGACTGGTCCTAATGCACAGGAACCAAACGCTAACCAGGTTTGGGGTCAGGGACAGACTCCACTGGAGGACCTCTTCACTTATCTGCGTGATGAGAAGGTAGACGTATATCCAATGATTGAGTTGGAGTATAGTGTGAAGCCTTGGTCAAATTCAGTGAAGGAAGTAGGCACTTGCATTAAGTATGCGCGCCAGATCCTGATGTAATTATTCATCCTGATAATCGAAGAGCCACCCAAGCGGGTGGCTCTTTTTTATTTATTACAATTTCAATTTTCTTAAACAGGGTAATTGTTATAGATGTAGCGCTTGATACTCTTCTTCGGAGTCTTTTCAAACTCTTCTGGCATCTGATGAAGGGCTTGCACTCTGGCATACGATGGAATGATTTGGTTCAGAGTCTGACGGTTTTCTTCCATCTTCTTTACTAAATCGGCCTGGGATATATGGGCTTTCTTAAGTTCGTCAGGATCTGTATAGACTAATCCATAAAGATGTTCACCCTTCTGGATGATCAAGCACTCTGTAACAAAAGGAAGAGATGCCAACTTATCCTCTATTTCTTCAGGATAGATATTCTGTCCGTTGGCTCCTAAGAGCATAGTCTTAGAGCGACCTTTGATGAAGACATTACCTTCTGCATCCATCACGCCAAGATCTCCTGTATGATACCATCCATCCTTGTCGATAGTCTGGGCGGTAGCCTCTTCGTTTTTATAATAGCCGAGCATAACGTTCATGCCTCGTGCCAATATTTCACCAGGTACACGCTGAGGATCACGGCTGTCTATTCGAATTTCCATGCGTGGAGCTGCTTTTCCACAAGAACCTTGTTTGAATCGTTGCCAGTCTTCATAGCAGAGAATAGGAGCGCATTCTGTGGCGCCATATCCAACGGTATAGTTGAAACCGATTCCTTTCAGGAAGATTTCCACGTCTTGGTTCATGGCCGCACCGCCAATGATGATTTCGTAGAAATTATCTCCGAAGGCTTTCTGCATGCGTCTGCGAATTTGCATCTTCACACGGTCTCTCAACAATGGAGTCATTAATGCCAGTCGGATGCCAGGTGCCTTAATCTGTGGGAAAATGGCTTTACGCACGATTTTCTCTATGATCAGTGGCACAGCAATGATAACACGAGGTTTTAGTTCTGCAAAAGCATTGAGCAATACGGCAGGTGATGGTGTCTTTGTAAGAAAATAGACGTGCATACCCCAAAGGAACTCAAAGAGAAACTCAAATGCCATGCCATATTCATGGGCCATAGGGAGCATAGAAACCACATTGTCGCCTGCTTTCAATTCTTTTCCGAGCACCTCTTCAGCAAACTTGGCATTGCTCCACAAAGCACGGTAAGGCAGCATCACACCCTTAGAGTTGGAGGTGGTACCACTGGTGAAGTTTACCACAGCCAATTCGTCTGGTGTATCACGATGGTAGTGAATGTCGCGTGCACGGAAGTACATTGGGAATCGTTCTCCAAACAGGCGGTTAAGGTTGGCACGTGCATATTGAACTTTGTCTGTACGACCTACTAACAATGAGTATTCATCGTTCGAATTAGAGAAGATTCCTTCCAAACCAGGCATCTTATCAGGGTCGAGCTTCGGCCATACTTGGTCGCCAACAAAGAGGAGCTTTGCTTCTGAGAAGTTCACTAAATCATGAATCTGTTCGGGATGGAATTCATGCAAGATAGGCACAGCTACAGCCCCATATGTAAGGGTAGCGAGAAAAGCTATTCCCCAACGCACAGTATTACGGCCACAGATAGCCACTTTGTCACCTTTCTCAACACCAGAGGCCTCGAGTATGATGTGAACTTTCTCGATAATTCGAGCTACGTCTTTATACTTATAGGTATGAGTACCATAGTCTGTTAAAGCATCCAAGTCCCAAAATTTACGGATGCTCTGTTCGATATAGTCATTAAAACTTGGACAATCCACAGTTTGAAAATTCATAGTATCTAAGTTCTTAATTATTGCACAATCAGCTTTTATGTGTGCCATTTTTACTTTTGCGAATGCAAATCTAAGAAGATTTTTGCACGCTTGCAAGTTTTCTGTGCAAAAGATGCAATCAAATTGCAAAATCTTTGTAATTACATGCAAATAGCCTTTAAGGAAGTAAATAGAGAAATAAAGACAAAAGGCATTGAACCTCTCTGGTAATCAATGCCTTTCTTCAATGTCGGGGTGACTGGATTCGAACCAGCGACCCCACGCCCCCCAGACGTATACTCTAACCGGGCTGAGCTACACCCCGAATTGCGGATGCAAAGTTATTGTTCTTTTTCAATATTTGCAAATTAATCTGTTGGTTTTTTATATCCCCATACATTCGCGATAAAAGTCGAAAGTTTCGAAGATTGTGTCTTGATCTGCCGTTTGATCGATGCAGATATCACCCACCTCTTTCAGCAATGTAAAATTGATGATTCCAGATGTATTCTTTTTGTCATGCTTCATGTATTCATAGAGCATGGGATACTCCTTACAAGTGAAATAGAACGCTCCATAATTCTCCTTAACGAATTGAATCACCATGCGCAATATTTCCTTTGAAAATCCTAATTTCATAAAGGACAGGTAAAGCTCACAAACCAATCCCCATGCCACTGCGTAACCATGTAGGACGGGCTTCTCCTGATGTAATGCCCATGCTTCAAAAGCATGTCCGAAAGTGTGTCCCAGATTAAGCGCCTTCCGAATGCCTTGTTCTTTAGGGTCTATTTCTACGATATGCTCCTTCACAGCAACAGATTTCCATACCATCTCTTTCAGTTGGTCAAAATTGATTTCATCCGTGTTGAATGCCAATAGTTCATTGAGCGTTTGCTTGTCACTGATGAGTCCATGTTTAAGCATCTCAGCATATCCGGAAAAGAAATTGGCATTATCCAAAGTGCGAAGGAAATCAGTCTCTAATAAGACACAACTGGCAGGAGCAAATGCGCCAATTTCATTCTTAAGTCCATTGAAGTTGATACCTGTTTTTCCTCCCACAGCCGCATCGACCATAGAGAGGAGGGTAGTAGGTATATTAATATAAGGTATACCACGCTTGAAGGTTGCAGCAGCAAATCCGCCTAAATCGGTAACCATGCCACCACCTAAATTTATTAATAAGGAATGGCGACTAGCTCCGTGATTGCTTAACTCCATCCATACGTGGGCCAATGAATCAAGCTCCTTATGTGCATCGCCAGCTTCAATGCTAATTTCATAGGCCTTTTTCATACAAGAAAAGGTCTTGATAAGAGGCAAACATAGTTGATGTGTATTTTTGTCAGTTAGCAAAAAAATTTTATCTAACTGAAAACGTAAAATGGCCTCAGAAAGACTATGCTCTAAGTTTTTGCAATTAATGATTTCTTGTTTGGTCATAATTTGAATGTTTTTGTGTTGCAAAAATAGGAATTACAAAGCAAATATGTAACTTTGCAACAAAAGATTTAAGATATGAAAGCATTATTACCTGTTTTTTGCCGTCCATTGGGCTATGCCATCATAGCTTTGGCCGTATTCATGCCGTTTATCCTTTATTTTATGGGGAAGGTTACCGATGCCAATCTGGTGTTTTATAAAGAATGTTCCAAGCTCCTGATGATGATGGGCTGCCTGATGATTATTTTTGCCTTTTCTAAGGATGAAAACAGAGAAATAGAACAAGGAAGAAACCGTGCTGTACGCAATGCCATTTTCTTTACTGTATTGATTTTATTCTGTAATATGGTATATAGAGTATATGTTGGAGACATAACTTCAGTAGATTCATCCACTTTCCTCATCTTCCTGATAGCAGATGTGCTATGTGTGGAATATGAAATTAACAGAGTTAGAATTAGAAATCTTTTCAAACGGTCATAAATTTTAATAAAAACCGACCAAGCTATTAAACCTTTTGTCGTTTTCTCTATCAAAATGAGAAAATGATCAAATAACAGTATGAAAAAGAATAACAGAAGAAGGAGTTGTATGAGAAGATTCTTGTATGTAGCCGTGTTGTTGATGGCGACTATTGTTGCTCAAGCACAGAATAATACAAGTACGGTTGCTGGACAGATACTTGATTCAGAGAGTAAAGAACCCGTTTCACAAGCCAATGTCCGATTGTTGTTATTGCCCGACAGTACGTATGTTGGAGGTGCTGCAACAACTAATAATGGCTATTTTGTCTTGCAGCGTGTAGCACCTGGCAATTATGTGCTGAAGATAACCTTTATCGGATATAAAGATATGGTACGTCCACTGAGACTTGCTCAAGATACAGGAGATATCAATGTTGGACAGATTTCTTTGGAGCCAGATTCCAAACTCCTTTCTGAAGCAGTGGTAACAGCTGAAGTTGCCAAGGTGCAAGCGATAGAAGATACCTTGGTTTACAATGCAGCTGCCTATCGTGTTTCTGAGGGTGCCATGCTGGAGGAACTTGTCAGAAAACTTCCTGGTGCAGAAGTGGATTCTGAAGGCAATGTGAAAGTGAATGGAAAGAGTGTCTCTAAGATCATGGTGAATGGTAAGGAGTTCTTCGGAGGTGATGTGGCAACAGGCCTGAAGAACCTTCCTGTGGACATGGTGGAGAATGTCAAGACATACGATCGCCAATCGGATATGGCACGAGTGACAGGCATTGAGGATGGTGAGGAAGAAACCGTATTGGATTTGACTGTGAAGAAAGGCATGAATCAAGGTTGGTTTGGTAATATCGACCTTGGAGCTGGAAATCACAAACGCTATACCAGTCGTGCCATGGTGAATCGTTTCTATGATAGTTCACAAATGTCTCTTATCGGTTCTGCCAATAATGTCAATGATCGAGGCTTTGGTGGAGGCTTTGGTGGCGGTGGAGGCTTTGGGCGCCAGAATCAAGGTCTTACTGCAACAAAGACGGTAGGTATCAGCTTCGCTACTGAAGTCAAGAAGTTGGAACTGGGTGGTAGTGCCCGTTACAACTATCGTGACAATGATGCTATTACCATCGGACAGACAGAAAATATCCTCCCTAAGGGTAGTACATTCGTTAATTCCAACTCCTACTCTGGTAATGGTAATAAATCATTTAATGCAGACTTCCGTTTAGAATGGAAACCGAATGACTTAACTAATATTCAGTTGAGGCCTAACTTCTCCATTGGTAAAACGGACAGGTCTTCTGAAACTCTTCAAGGTACTTTCAATTCTGATCCGTTTGCAATCGTAGATAATCCAAACGACTACTTGGATTTCAATGCGCTTAATGTAGATCCTCTGAGAGCCATTCGTATTAATGCTCAGAATAATGAAAGTTTGAATGATGGCAAGAGCATATCTACAAATACTACACTGCAAGTAAATCGTAGATTGAATGATTCTGGAAGAAACATCACTTTCCGTGGCCAATTCCGTTATGGAGACAATGAGAGTGACCAATATACACAGAACCTTACGCGCTACTATCAACTGGTTGGCTCTTCTGGTCAGGATTCAACATTGATTAGAAACCAGTACATCTCTTCTCCAAACAAGACGACCAGTTTGATGGGACAACTTACTTACAGTGAGCCAATCGCCAATCAGGTTTACCTGCAATTCAGCTATCAGCTGACTTATGGGTATCAGGACAATGATCGTACTACCTACGATTTGGCCAAATTCCCTTGGAGTATCGGACAACCTTTGCCAAGTAATTATCAGACAGCTGCCATAGATAGTTTGGGAAAGTATGCGGAGTATAGATATTATAATCACGATGCAATGGTGGCTTTACGTGTGGTTAGAGAGGCTTATCAGTTTACTGCAGGTATGTCTTTCCAGCCACAGCATACCAATCTGTCTTACAAGCGAGGTAACTATATGACTGATACGGTGCGCAATGTGTTTAACTTTGCTCCTAATGTGGATTTGCGTTTAAGATTCTCAAAAGTTAGCCAGTTACGTTTGACTTATCGAGGAAATAGCTCACAACCAAGTATGGAGAATCTGCTTCCTATTGTAGATAATTCTAATCCAATGAACATTCAGGTGGGTAATCCTGGTTTGAAACCATCTTTCTCACATAATGTACAAGCTTTCTTCAATACCTTCGACGCTGAACATCAGCGTAGTATCGTTGTGAATGCGAATTTCAATACCACGCAGAATAGTATCAGTAATAGTCGTATTTATAATGAATCTACTGGTGGATGGACCACAACGCCAAAGAATATCAACGGCAACTGGAGTGCTATGGGTATGTTTGGCTTTAATACAGCGTTGAAAAACCAGAAGTTCACCATCAGCACATACACGAATCTTAATTATGTGAACAGTGTGGCTTATCTGACAGATAATACCACAAAGATAGAGGATAAAAATACTACTACCAATACGACCATTAGTGAACGACTTAATGGTGCCTATCGTAATAGTTGGTTTGAGTTTGGCATAAATGGTAATATCAATTACACCATGGAGCGCAATAAGTTGAATAGCTCGCTCAATCAGGAGCCATACACTTATTCTTATGGTGCAAATCTCTCGTTGACATTGCCTTGGAATATGACAATTTCTACAGATATCAATAATCAGAGTCGTAGAGGTTATACTGATAAGAGTATGAACCGCGATGAACTGATTTGGAATGCACAGATAGCTCAGCCTCTCTTGAAGGGTTCTGCTTCATTGAGTTTCGAGATGTATGATATCCTGCATAAGCAAAGCAATATCAGTCGCTCATTTAATGCCAGCATGCGCTCTGTTTCCAGTTATAATGCTATCAACAGCTACTTCCTGGTACACTTCATCTATCGCCTGAATGTCTTTAAAGGACAGCAGCAACAGCAAGGAAGGGGACGTGGAGGCTTTGGTGGTCCTGGCGGTCCTGGAGGTGGTGGTGGCGGTGGCTTCCGTCCTGGAGGTGGTGGCTTCCCTGGTGGCGGTGGTGGCCGTCCTGGTGGTCGTTGATAATCTCCATTGCATTGCTGATTTATATGCCCACAGTTAGGAGCATTTATGCTCACAACTGTGGGCATAAATGTTCACAACGATGGACATTTATGAAAATGGTTAAAAAAACTGTTGTTTTGGTTGATTAATTAATTTTATTGTATCTTTGTTCATTACAACTATAGAGAATTCATTTTTATGTTTCTATTGACTGTCAGCATATCACAGATTCTGTCCACCACATTTAATGTATTATATGTGTTGGCAATTGTTAGTACTATCGTATTGATGGTCATGGAGAATCGGAATCCCGTGAAGACAGTTTCTTGGATATTGGTCATAACCTTCCTTCC
>JAGCFP010000050.1 GCA_017650045.1 Bacteroidaceae bacterium
ATAGGTATTATAGGCTATCAAGTGCTGGGGTTCTCCAAGGGCTATTTTGATGCAATATTCCATTGAACCATAGCCATTGCTATTATTTCTCTCAGGCGTTCCATTCATGGTCTCAATCAAGACTACGGGCATGCTCTTAGGAGCCGTCAAGCTATAGTCGTTGTAAGAAAGCCAAGGGAAAGCCAGACGCTCTAAGAACGCACGCATTTGACCAGTCACATCACCAAAGTAGATAGGTGAACCCAATACTAAACCATCGGCTTGGGCAATCTCTTCCAGGACTGGAGTCAGTGCATCCTTGTACTTACAGACGTTGGATGCCTTCCCCTTTATCTTACAGACCATACAGGACATGCAACCCTTATAATCCAGACCATATAAGCGCACAGTCTTAACTTCAATCTGATCGCTCACAGACATAGCACCTTCTGCAAACTTCTGCAGCATGGAGGCGGTATTGAAAGTCTTCCTCGGACCACCATCGATAATCATGATCTTTTTCATAGTATAAAGTATTTATAATCCACTTAATTGATGCAAATTTACATTAATCACATGAAAGGAGCAAAGCGATTTCAGGTTTTTTATCTCTTGATGATATCCGCTATCATCTTACTGGCTTCCTTGCCTTCGGGACATGGCCAAAGGGGATAGACATGCCCCATCTTCTCTTTAACGTGAAGACGGGCATCGACGCCTGACAACTTCATCTTATTGTAAGTATTGACAATATCCGTGTAGAACGTTTCCCACGTACCCGTAAAGAGGTCGGTAGGTGGCAGACCCTTCATTTCGCCATAGAAAGGTGAGACTATAGGATCATGAGCATCAATATCGCCAGCCCAGTCTGCACCAATTAGCCTCAGTACTTCCAAATTAAGGAAGGTGTCGTACTTTTGCAGCGCATCATCGCCTCCCACTACATCTACCCAAGGTGAGATGAGTATCAACTGACTGGGCAAGTCGAGGGAGTCTGACTTCAGCAGTTCCTGTGCCAAGGCAAGGCTGAAACCACCTCCAGCAGAATCGCCCATAACGATGATTCGTTTAGCGGAAAAGCGCTCCTGCAGTTGCCGATAAAGCTGCAGCATTAATGGGAAAGCATCCTTAACCGTATAGCGATAAAGCAACGGATAGTTTGGTGTCACAATGCCGCAACCCGTAGTCTCAGCCCACTCTGCCATCGCTATCCAATGACGTGAGGAGAAGTTATTCAGATAAGCACCACCGTGGATATAGAGTACAATGGGCTTGGAGGCATCTTTTGCAGCGACTTCAAACACCTGCATGCCTCCGACTCTGTATTCTTGCACTTCACGAGGGAATTTCACTCCGCCAGGAATCTCCACAGTGCTCTTGTCTGTGGTGTCGGTTTTAGTCTCATAATAGCCTTCCATCGTAGCCTTAGAGAATAGTTGGGTAACGATGAAGGCCTGAGGGGAACGCCCGTCAATGAGCCAAAAACCTAAACCCGCCACTATGATAACCAAAATGAGTGTTATCACTGCCAAAAGCAATCTTCTGAGTATCTTCTTTGTTTTCATAAGTTATATATGTATTTATGTTCGATGCAAATTTACATTAATCCCTTAAAAGAGCAAAGGCCTCTCCGTAAAAAACTGCTCAAATTTTTCGGTATATGCAATATTATTATTACATTTGCAACCGAAATTCTTATAAAACGTAGAAAAATGAGAGAAACAACCCTTCTGACAACAGTCACATGCATGACCACCACAACCCTTCGGGGTTAGGGTTAGTTTTGTGTTTCTACGTGATACACCTCTTTTTAAGATTCAATTATTCAAGAATGCAAATATGCAAAAAGCGCGGAAGCCTGTAAGGGGCAAAGTGTAGCGTTGCATTTTCAATTTTCATTTTAATTTTCAATTTCCATGAAGGTAATGAAATTCGGAGGCTCCTCCGTGGGTACTCCAGACAGCATAAAGAAGGTAAAGCGCATCGTAGAGCAAGCTGACGATGATGTGATAGTAGTGGTTTCGGCCCTCGGAGGAGTGACTGACAAGCTGCTCAGCATCTCAAAGACTGCGGCACAAGGCGATGCCTCTTACCGTGCAGCACTGAGCGAGATTATCTTAGCACACACGTTGATGGTGGAGCAGGTGATTCCTACTGGTCCTAAGCGTGAACAACTGCAAATCAAGGTGCAAGCCTTGCTCAACGAACTGCAGAACATTTTTCAGGGCATCTACCTCATTAAGGACTTGTCGCCTAAGACTTCAGACACCATCGTGAGTTATGGCGAACGCCTGTCATCAACCATCTGTGCAGAACTTTGTGGGGCACAGTGGTTTGACTCTCGCGAGTTCATCAAAACAGAGAGGAAGCAAGGGAAGAACTTCCTGGATGTTGAACTGACCAACAAATTGGTACAAGATACTTTCTCACCTCTGCCCCATCGCTCATTGGTACCAGGCTTCATCTCAACAGATCGGGATTCTGGCGAAGTGACCAACTTGGGACGTGGCGGAAGCGACTACACAGCGGCCATCATCGCAGCAGCACTGAATGCTGATGCACTGGAAATCTGGACAGACGTGGATGGTTTTATGACAGCCGATCCAAGGGTAATTTCCACAGCTTATACCATTGGGGAACTGACCTACACAGAGGCTACGGAGCTTTGCAACTTCGGAGCGAAGGTGGTTTATCCGCCAACAATCTATCCTGTGTTTCACAAAAACATCCCTATCCTTATCAAAAACACCTTCAATCCCGAGGGGAAGGGGACCATCATCAAGGAAGGACTTTCTGGCAATGAGAAGGCCATCAAAGGTATCTCGAGCATCAACGATACAAGCCTCATCAATGTACGAGGTCTTGGAATGGTAGGTGTGATAGGTATCAACAAGCGCATCTTCCGTGCTTTGGCAGACAATGGTATCAGCGTGTTCCTGGTATCTCAAGCTGCCTCAGAGAACTCCACCTCTATAGGTGTGAAGGATGAGGATGCCCCCAAAGCCTGCAGGGTACTGAATGAGGAATTCAGCAAGGAGATAGAGACGGGAGAGTTGTTCCCCATCACTTCAGAAGCAGGATTGGCCACTGTGGCCATCGTGGGTGAAAACATGAAGCACACACCTGGTATTGCGGGTAAGTTGTTTGGTACACTAGGACGCAACGGTATCAGTGTGATAGCCTGCGCACAGGGTGCTTCTGAGACAAATATCTCGTTCGTGGTGGAACGAAGATTGCTGCGCAAATCGCTCAACGTAATCCACGACTCTTTCTTCCTGTCGGAATACCAGATGCTGAACCTCTTTATCTGTGGCATTGGTACAGTGGGCGGAAGCCTCATCAAACAGATTCACAGTCAGCGCCAAAAGCTGATGCAAGAAAATGGTTTACAGCTCAACGTGGTAGGCATCGCCAACAGTAAGAAGTGCATTTTGAGTCGTGCGGGCATCGACCTTTCCGACTACAAACGCATACTCGACGAAGAAGGCATCGACAGTACTCCAGAGAGCATGTTGCAACAGGTATTGGATATGAACATCTTCAACTCGGTATTCGTAGATTGCACCGCCAACGCACAAGTGGCAGCCCTCTATAAGGACCTGTTGGAACATAATATCTCTGTGGTGGCTGCCAACAAGATCTCAGCGTCTTCGAGCTACGAGAATTATAGTCGCCTAAAGCACATCGCCCACAAGCGTGGAGTGAAATACCTCTTCGAGACCAATGTAGGAGCAGGTCTACCCATTATCAACACCATTAACGACTTGATTCACAGTGGCGACAAGATTTTGAAGATAGAAGCCGTGCTGAGTGGTACGCTCAACTTCATCTTCAACGTCATCAGTGCTGAAGTGCCCCTGAGTAAGGCCATCCGTATGGCTAAGGAGCAAGGTTACTCTGAGCCTGATCCTCGCATCGACCTTAGTGGTACGGATGTGATTAGGAAACTGGTCATCTTGGCACGTGAGGCTGGCTATCGTCTGGAGCAGAGTGATGTAGAAAAGCATCTCTTCATTCCTGATGCCCTGTTTGAGGGTACGTTAGACAACTTCTGGAAGAATGTGGAACAGTTGGATGCCGACTTTGAGGCTCGTCGCCAGAAGCTGGATGCCGAGGGTAAGCATTGGCGCTTCGTGGCGAAGTATGAAAATGGCAAGGCTACTGTAGGCTTACAAGAAGTGAGCATGGGACATCCGTTCTATGCCCTCGAAGGAAGCAACAACATCATCCTGCTCACCTCTGAACGTTACAAGCAATACCCGATGATGATCCAGGGTTATGGCGCTGGTGCAGAGGTAACTGCTGCAGGAGTTTTTGCAGACATCATGTCGATAGCAAACGTATAAAGGAATATGAAACACATCATTATATTAGGCGATGGGATGGCAGATCATGCCATAGAACGATTGGGAGGGAAGACGCCTTTGCAGCATGCGCAGACACCCTACATGGATCTGCTTGCACGCATGGGACGCAACGGACGGCTCCAAACGGTGCCTGAAGGTTTCCAACCTGGTTCTGAAGTGGCCAATGCCACCATCTTGGGCTATGACATGACCAAATGCTACGAAGGCAGAGGACCGCTGGAAGCAGCTTCGATAGGCTACGAAATGCAACCAGATGACTTGGCTTTGCGTTGCAACCTCATCACGCTGCAAGACGGGAAAATCATCAACCATCATGGTGGACACCTGAAAACAGAGGAAGGGGATGTGCTTATCAAATACCTCAATGAGCATCTTGGCAATGAGCGGGTGAAGTTCATCACGGGCATCCAATATCGACACTTGTTGGTCATCAAGGGTGGACAGAAGGGCTTTGAGTGTGCTCCTCCGCACGATCATCCTGGAGAGCCTTGGCGCGATTATCTGCCAGGAGGACAGAAGAATGAGGAATTGAGGGCAAAGAATGAAACGGTGGATCTGATCACTTCACTTATCCTACGTTCTCAAGAGCTCCTTGCACAACATCCTTTCAACATCGAACGCTTGAAGCAGGGAAAACTTCCTGCCAATAGTATATGGCCTTGGGGAGGTGGTTATCGTCCCAAGATGCAAACAATCTCAGAGATGTTCCCCCAAGTGAAGCGAGGCGACGTGATCTCTGCTGTCGACCTGATCAAAGGCATTGGGAAGTATGCAGGACTGAACAGCATCGTCGTACAAGGAGCCACAGGCTTGGCAAACACCAACTATGAGGGCAAAGCCCAAGCCGCCATTGAGGCTTTGCGCAAAGACGACTTCGTCTTCGTTCATGTGGAGGCCAGCGATGAAGCAGGGCACGATGGCGACTTGGAACTGAAATTGCGCACCATAGAATATCTGGATAGTCGCATCGTAAAGCCTATCTACGAGGAAGTGAAAACGTGGAGCGAGCCCGTCTGCATCGCTGTACTGCCTGACCATCCCACACCTGTGGAAATGCGTATCCATCTGGCAGAACCCGTACCTTTCTGTATCTGGCATCCAGGCATTGAGCCCGATGAGGTGCAGCAATTTGATGAGGTTTCTGCCGTAAGCGGAGCTTTTGGTTTATTAAGACAAAATGAGTTCATTCGCTGTTTCATGGGCATGAATCAGTGAAAATGCAATAATAGTTTTTGAATATTTGATTTTTAGATTTTTACAATCGTATGAAGTACTATAGCACCAACAGAAAAGCCCCTGAGGTATCGCTGCAAGAGGCAGTGGTCAAGGGATTGGCACCAGATAAAGGACTCTATATGCCTGAGCGCATCAATAGTCTTCCAAAAGAATTCTTCGAGCAGATGCCAGAAATGGGTTTGCAAGAGATGGC